>JAQUNW010000009.1 GCA_028717385.1 Dehalococcoidales bacterium
TTGCAGCTGGCATGTTAGCTTATACCAGCTTGAATGGCTACATCAGCCATCTGGATAGTTTTAGCGAGTTCAAACCGATTTATGCCCGCTAGGTAATGGTATTTTAAGAGCGTGTTTTGCTTTGCGGTAATAAAGCAACAGCTCTAAGTAGTTTAGTAATATAATAGAGGCCGGGATAAAACCGGCCTCTATTTTTATCTGGTTGGAGGATTGAAGTATGGAAGAACTTTCTGATAGACAGATATCACAGTATTTGCAACGCAGTTATGAGGCTGTAGATGGGCTCTGGTTTATGAAGGTGGAAGAAAAATTAGGTTTTGACACCGCTCTGGAAATCGACGGAGAAGTATGGAAAGTTCTTCCTAAAATACAGGCACGGATGTTAAAAAACATGCTTAGGCTGGAAAACGGAATTGACGGACTGGCTAAAAGTCTCGCAGCCAGGTTTAATATCGATGGATTTAGATACAGGCTTGAAAAGCAGGCTGATAGAGATCTTAATATCAGCATCAGTGTTTGTCCATGGCATCAGCTGATGAAAAAATCGGGAAGGGTTACCCTTTCCGGCAGGGTAGGTGATATGGTTTGTGCAGCAGATCACACTGCCTGGGCAAAGGAATTTGGTGAAGACATCAAATTCCATCTTTCAAAGCAGATATGCAAGGGAGATCCAGTTTGCATAATGCATTTCACTTGTCTCTAATTGAAGTAATGACGCATATGAAGTAATCGAAATGAAAACCGCGGTTGGATTTATACCCAACCGCGGTTTTCATTTACTGGTTAAGGTTTAAAGGTTTAGTACATGTCTCCCATGCCACCGGGCATGGCGGGTGGGGTCTTCTCTTTCTCGGGTATATCGGCTACCAGAGACTCAGTTACCAATACCATATTGGCAATGCTGGCAGCGTTCTGAAGAGCAGCGCGGGTTACTTTAGTGGGATCGATAATTCCCATATTAACCATTTCCCCAAATTCGCCAGTTGAGGCGTTGAAGCCTATACCAGGTTTGCTTTTCTTGACTGCGTCGGCGATAACTGCACCATCGAAACCAGCGTTGTTGGCAATAGCGCGAATTGGTTCCTCAACAGCCTTCTTTACTATGTTGGCACCGGTAGCTTCATCGCCGGTTAGGGATAAACTATCAATTACTTTGAGAGAATTTAGCAGGCTGATGCCGCCACCGGGGAGAATGCCTTCTTCGATTGCTGCACGGGTTGCGGCAAGCGCATCTTCCACCCTATGCTTTTTCTCTTTCATTTCGGTTTCGGTGGCAGCTCCGACTTTGATTACGGCTACACCACCGGCCAGGCGAGCCATGCGTTCCTGTAGTTTTTCACGATCGAAGTCGGACTTGGTCTCTTCGATTTGGGCTTTGAGCTGCTTGATTCTATCTGCAATAGCCTGGGGATCACCCTTGCCCTCAACAATGGTGGTGTTATCTTTATCTGAAACTACCTTGCGAGCTTGACCGAGGTCTTCAATTTCTACAGCATCAAGTTTACGGCCGATCTCTTCTGAAATTACCTGGCCACCGGTAAGAATGGCGATATCCTGAAGCATTGCCTTGCGGCGATCACCGAAGCCGGGAGCTTTAACTGCCAGTACGTTCATAGTGCCGCGCAGTTTGTTAACAACCAGGGTTGCCAGCGCTTCTCCCTCTACATCCTCGGCGATGATAAGCAGATTCTTGGTAACCTGCAGTATTTTTTCAAGAGTGGGGAGAATATCAGCTATAGCGGTGATTTTTTTATCTGTAATAAGGATATAGGGATCGTCAATCACAGTTTCCATTCTGGCTGTATCAGTGACAAAATAAGCACTGGAATAACCGCGGTCAAACTGCATACCTTTTACAAATTCAGTTTCATACTCTGTGCCCTTGGATTCCTCGACAGTGATTACGCCATCATTGCCAACTTCCTGCATGGCATCTGCGATAAGGTTACCAATTTGAGAATCCTTGGCAGTAATGGTGGCTACCTGGACGATTTGGTCCCTGCCTTTAACCGGAGTGGAAACCGTTTTAAGCTCTTGCATAATAGCGGATGTAGCCTTTTCGATTCCTCTCTTAAGACCGAGTGCATCAGCGCCAGCAGCAATGTTCTTGAAGCCTTCGCTAATCATAGCTGCGGCTAGTACAGTGGAAGTGGTTGTTCCGTCTCCGCAGGCGTCGTTGGTTTTGGAAGCAGCTTCTTTAACTAATTGGGCACCCATGTTCTCAAAGGGATCTGGAAGCTCAATTTCCTTGGCGATAGTGACGCCATCATCAACTACGGTGGGGGCTCCCCATTTCTTGTCCAAAGCTACCGGACGGCCTTTAGGGCCAAGGGTTACCCTGACAGAGTCTGCCAGTATATCAACGCCTTTTTTCAAAGCGCGACGGGCTTCCTCTCCAAATATTACCTGTTTCGCCATATTTACCTCCTGTTATTTCCTTTATTATAAATTAGACTCTTTTTGCTAAAATGTTAGATTCGGTAAGGATGATGAGTTCCTCACCATCAATTTTAATTTCAGTACCGCCGTATTTGGAATATAGAATCACATCTCCTGTCTTTACGTCCATTGCCACTGGTTCGCCTTTATCGTTGCGTTTACCAGGACCCGTGGCAAGAACCTTACCCTCCAGCGGTTTTTCCTGGGCAGATGCCGGTAACACAATCCCTCCTTTGGTAACCTCCTCAGCCTCAATTGGTTTGACCAGAACTCGGTCTCCCAGGGGTTGGATTTTAACTGCCATTCTTAATCCTCCTTTTCCTTGTATTTTTATGAAAGGCAATTATTTAGCAGTCTCAGTCGGAGACTGCTAAATAATATAATAAACTAATTTTTCAAGTCTTGCAACAACAGATGAGGCTGATTGGTATATTAACAAAGAATCTGGTAAAAAATTGTGTTGGCGAGCAACAATAAAAGAAATTTTGTAGGTTAGAACCAATATCATTCCGAGCCAGAATAAAAAAAACTGGTTACAGTAGTGCCATTGAAGGTATGACATCCAATTCAATACCGCTGATACACCCTCTTTGTAGGCGGTAGTAGCCACAGGCAGCTACCATGGCCGCGTTGTCGGTGCATAATGAAGGCGATGGAATTAACACTGGTATCGGTGAAGCGAGAGTCATTTGTTCCCTCAGAAGGCTGTTGGCTGCAACTCCACCTGAAAGAAGAATTTGCATTACTCGATGCCTTACGGCCGCATTAATTGTCTTTTTGACCAGTACGTCCACGACCGCTTCCTGGAAACTGGCTGCTGCGTTTTCGATGCTGGTGATTGTACCAGCTTCAACAAGCCGCAAGAGGGCTGTTTTTAGACCGCTGAAACTGAAATCATCTGTTCCTCTGAGCCAGGCTCGAGGCAGCTTTATATCAGCTATTGCGTTTCTTGCTGCGTTATCGATCGCTGGTCCGCCCGGGTAACTCAGCCCCAAAATGCGGGCGGCTTTGTCAAATGCTTCCCCGGCAGCGTCATCCCTGGTTTTTCCCAGCAGGGTATAGTCTCCGTGGTTTTTCATCAGAATAAGATCGGTATGACCGCCGGATACAATAAGGCATAACAGTGGAAATTCGGGTTCGCAGCCACTCAGCCAATTGGCGTAGATGTGGGCTTCGAGGTGATTGACTCCGACTAGTGGCAACTTCCTTGCGAAACTGATTGCCTTGGCGGTATTTGCTCCTACCAGTAAAGAGCCGGCTAGTCCCGGTCCATGAGTAGTGGCGATAGCATCTAACTCATTCCAATCAGTATGGGCTTGACTTAGGGCTTCATCAATAACTGGGATAATGGCAGAAATGTGTTGCCGGGAAGCTATTTCCGGGACGACTCCGCCAAAGCGGGAGTGGATATCGATTTGAGAACTGACAACACTGGAAAGAATGTGCCGGCCATTCTCCACTACTGCAGCAGCAGTTTCGTCGCATGAAGTTTCTATTCCCAGTAAAATCACCAAAATATTATACCATAAGCTTGGATGGACGCCCTTTTTTGTTAAAAGGTTTTCATAGCAGGCTACGTTGTGTTTAAATTGACTGGGTAAAAAGCCCGTGTTATCATAGCCGGAGGGCAAGTTCTCCGAAACAATTATATGATAGAACTCAATCAACTCAGTCATGAGATAGCTGTCTGCCGGGCATGCAAGCTTGCGGACGGCCGCACTAACACAGTGCCCGGTGAGGGTTGTTCCCAAGCTGAAATTATGTTCATTGGAGAAGCACCAGGGGAAAGAGAAGACCAGCTGGGGCGGCCGTTTGTAGGTGCAGCTGGTAAATTCCTCGATGAGCTTTTATTCTCAATTGGATTAAAGCGGAGCGATGTTTATATTGCTAATATTATCAAATGCCGCCCGCCAGGAAACCGCGACCCGTTACCAGATGAGCTTTTGGCTTGTAAGCCCTGGCTAGATCGCCAGATCAAGTTGATAAATCCTCGCATGATTGTTACCCTTGGACGTTTTTCGATGTCTCTTTTTTTCCCAGGTAAGGCTATTGGTAAAATTCACGGAAATTCAATAATTAACAACGGTGTAATCTATTTTCCAATGTATCATCCTGCCGCCGCTTTGCATCAGGGTGGTCTGAAAGAAGTGATCAAGGCAGATATAAGAAAGATCCCCGATTTGCTTGAAGGGAGCAAATTGACAGAGAAGGCGTCTGTTGAGGAGTCTCCACAACAATTGACATTACTTTAAAATATAAGGAATACAATGCAAAAAAGAAGAACAAGAAATCCTAAACCCAAGCTCAAGCTTATCCCGTTGGGAGGGCTGGGAGAAATTGGTAAAAACATGATGGTTGTCGAGTACGGCAAAGACATCCTTATTGTAGATTGTGGTGTAATGTTCCCGGAAGAAGATATGATGGGTATCGATCTGGTTATCCCGGATATTAGTTATCTGTCGGATAAAAAAGATAAAATCCGGGGAATCGTGATAACCCATGCACATGAAGACCACATCGGAGCTTTACCTTATATATTGCCACAACTAAACGTGCCAATCTACTGCACTCGTCTGGCTAAAGGGCTGATTTCCGTTAAGCTCAAGGAAGGGAAAGCTCTGAGTAATGCCCAGATCAACGTAATTGAGCCCGGGGGTAGCTTTACTCTGGGTTGCTTTAAAGTAGAATTTTTCCCGGTTTGCCACAGTATACCCGATGCAGTTGGTCTGATTATCGAAACACCCCTGGGCCTGGTTGTCCATACCGGTGATTTCAAACTGGATTATACCCCGGTATATGGTGAGCCCACCAATCTTTCCCGGCTTGCCCAAGCTGGCTCCCAGGGAGTACTGGCATTACTCTCTGATTCCACTCATGCTGAAAGACCTGGTTATACTCCTTCAGAAAAGGTTATTGGAGAAGCGCTGGATACCATTATTTCCAGAGCAGAGGGAAGGGTGATTGTAGCTACTTTTGCTTCGTTGATTTCCCGCATTCAGCAGGTCATCGATGCTGCTGCCAACCATGGCAGAAAAGTATTTGTATTCGGGCGGAGTATGAGCGACAACGTAAAAATGGCTCTCGAACTTGGATACCTCAAGGCTTCGGAAGAAGTGCTTGGCAAGGGGGAGGAGCTAAAGGGGCTGCCTCCGGAAAAGATAGTCATGATTACTACCGGCTCACAGGGCGAACCGACCTCAGCGCTGGTGCGTATTGCCAATCATGGGCACCGCCAGGTCTCCATTACTAAGGGAGATACGGTGGTGGTATCGGCCTCACCGATTCCCGGCAACGAGTCTCTTATTAACCGTACCATTGATACCCTGTTCAAGCAAGGGGCAGAAGTATTTTACGACCAGCTTTCTCAGGTGCATGTCCATGGGCATGCATCGCAGGAGGAACTTAAGCTGGTGTTAAACCTGGTTAAACCTCGCTTCTTTGTACCCATCCATGGCGAGTTTCGTCACCTTACCATTCACTCTCGGCTGGCGTTAGATGCTGGAGTTGAAGAGAACAATATCTTTCGGCTGGAAGACGGAGACGTGCTTGAGATAAGCCCCAACGCGGGCCGGATAGCTGGAAGAGTTACTTCCGGGCATGTATATGTGGATGGCTTGAGTGTGGGTGATGTTGGAGGAGTGGTGCTCAGAAATAGGCGCATGCTATCCAAGGATGGCATAGTAGTGGTAATTATTGCGGTTAATCAACAAACCGGTAAGCTGGTCAGCCGCCCCGATATAGTATCCCGTGGTTTTGTTGACACCATAGAAGCAAAGGATATGATAGAAGAAGGCAAAGACTTGGTTGCAACGATTGTTGATCATCGGGGTAAACGAGAGGCTGATTTATCTTCTGCAGATTCCAGGGTGCGAGATGAGCTGAATCGCTTTTTCTTTGAAAAGACCAAACGCCGACCGATGATTTTACCAGTGATGGTAAAAGTCTAGGAGGAGGGAGTGTCCAGGGATAAAGATAAAAAACGCAAAGAACAGACTGCTGTAGCCAGGAAAGTGGATAAAAAGAAGGCTTCCGCAGAGAAGTATTCAGAAACCAAGGCGCCACGCAAGCGTTTTAATCCGCTGAAACTGCTCACAAAAGTCTGGTTTTGGCTGATACTACTGGTTTTGATTGCAGGCGGGCTGTTGTATTGGCAGTGGGACAACGTTGTCGATTTTGTATGGGATGTGGCTGCAAGCACTATGGGGCTGTTTGGGTGGGGGGTCGTCCTGATTGGATTGGCAGTTCTGATTATACTAGTTGTTGTTTTCAGGCATGAAATTGCTGCTTTCGCTCAGCGCTGGAAGCTGTATCAATGGAATAAATGGCTTGGAGCAGCAGCTTGGTTTGCTGCCATATGGGGATTCCTGGGGATCCTGGAATTGGGTGGAGCTATCGGCGATGCGATTATAAATGGAGATAAAGGTTATATTGGTTGGTTGATAGTTGTCGGTCTTGTACTTGGCGGATTTATACTGTTATTCCCGGGGCTTGTGTGGAGAGGTTTGAAGGCTACTGTAAAAGGTATTGTTGGGATAATTAAACTGCCAGCCCCGCGGCCAAAAACCTCCCGGCCGGTTCAGGAAGAGTTTAAATTCAATTACCCACCCACCGTTACCGAGAACCGTGCAGTTGCTGGTGATCAGACAGAAAAATCAGCTATACCGGAGAAAGCTCCCCTTGGAATAAAGCCTCCGTCAGTATTAATTCCGCCTGAAATAATGCCAGGCAAGAAGTATCCTGATATTGCACCCGAAACAATCGAAAAACCAAAACAACCTTCCCCGGAGAAGCAATCCGCAGCACCGCGAGCAGCTTTAAAAACCGGTGAAGGCGCGCGTGACGTCAAAGATGTAGCTCGTGATGTATGGAGAAAGTACGGGGAATCCTCCGACTTAGTTCTGATCGATGGTTGGAAGCTGCCGCCAATCGATATATTGGACTTGTCTCCAGAGGTCGATTTCGGCCAGGCGGATAACAGCAAGCGGGCGCGCTTGATTGAAGAAGCCTTGGAAAGCTACGGAGTTGAAGCAAAAGTCGTACAAGTTAACGCCGGGCCTACAGTTACACAGTTTGGAATTGAGCCTGGTTGGGATCGTAAGTTTCGCGAAATAAAAGACCGGGATGAAGAAGGCAATGTTGTAATCCGGCAAGAAGAAGTCTCTCGCACCAGGGTAAAGGTAGAACGTATCACAGCGCTCTCGAACAACCTTGCTTTGGCGTTAGCGGTTCCTGGCGTGCGCATAGAAGCGCCGATTCCTGGTAAAGCCTTGGTGGGAATCGAGGTCCCCAATGCTAATTTTGGAATAGTAAGCCTTAGAAGTGTTATAGAAAGCGCCAATTTCCAGAAAATTCTGGGCAAATCGAATTTAGCGCTGGCACTTGGCAAAGGAGCAGGAGGCGAATCCATTGCCGGAGATCTTGCCAAGATGCCGCACTTGCTGGTAGCTGGTTCCACCGGTAGCGGTAAAACTGTGTGTTTGAATGCCATTGTTTGCTGTTTACTCATGTGTAACTCACCTGCGGATTTGAAATTCATACTCATAGACCCTAAGCGGGTAGAGCTTGTTCAATATAACAGTTTGCCGCATTTGGCTACTAAAGTTGTAGTAGATACCGATAAAGCCTTAAACACCCTTCGCTGGCTCAGCCAGGAAATGGATAACCGGTACAAGACTTTATCTGCAGTGGGCGCGCGCAACATCGAGGCATATAACAAAAAAGTGCCCAGAGAAAAGAAAATGCCGAACCTGGTGCTTGTTATCGATGAACTTGCCGACCTGATGATGACTGGATTTGCAGAGGTAGAACATATTCTTTGCCGATTAGCACAGTTGGCACGAGCAGTTGGCATCCATCTGGTGGTTGCTACCCAGCGACCATCGGTTGATGTGATCACCGGTCTTATTAAAGCAAACTTCCCCACACGTATCAGCTTTGCGGTGACTTCCCAGGTAGATTCGCGTACAATTCTGGATTCCACCGGGGCAGAAAAACTTCTGGGTCGCGGCGATATGCTTTATCTGCCAACTGAAGAAGCCAAACCCAGGCGTCTGCAGGGCTGTTTTGTTTCTGATCCAGAAGTGGAACGTTTGGTTTATTTCTGGGGTACCCAAAAACAGGAGCAGGCTGCCACCCTTAATCTTGATGAACTAGCTTCATTGGAGCCGTCAATTAAAATCCAGGAGACTGCAGCCCCGGCTGACCCCTTGATCACCGCTGCCAGAAAACTGGCAGAAGAGCATAGTAATATATCTACTTCTTTTCTACAGCGAAAGTTACATATTGGCTATCCTAGAGCGGCGCGTATAATGGAGCAACTCCAGGAAGAAATGGGCGATGACAAAACGGATGAAAATGGGGCAGAGATAGAGGAAGAGAGATCTGGCGATAGCTATTAGTCAGTTATCTCTTCCTTAATCAGGGTTACGATAGCAAGTACACCAGGCCCTCCATGAGGTGCCAGCCCAGCCCCCAGCCTCGCCACCAGTGTTTTCTCTTGAGGAAAGATTGGATCAAGCTGCTCGGCCAACGCATTGGCTTCATCCGATGTGGTGGAGTACAGGATGCAGATTTCTTCAATGCCCTCTGGAGTAGCCACAAGATCAACCAATTTATCGATACCTTTTTTACGATTGCGTACTTGTCCCACTGGTACAAATTCCCCATCCCGCATGGATAGAAGAGGTTTGACGCTTAGTACCGATCCTACCAATGACTTGGCCTTACCGATGCGCCCTCCCCTTTCCAGATATTTCAAGGTATCGAAAAGAACCAGCAAGCGGACTCGTTTCATCATACTTTCAACGGCATGGGTTATCTCTTCCAGGCTTTTACCTTTCTTTGCCATGCGAGCAGCTTTAATGGCAAGAATGCCGTGAGAAATTGATAATAGGCGAGTATCTATTACATTAATAGGGCAAGGCCACGGTTTTGTATTTGCGGCTTGCACAGCCGAGCTGTACGTGCCGCTTAAGCTGCTTGAAATGTGTATTGAGCATATCCCGTCTGCGCCGGAGGCTATTCTTTCATAAGCATGAATAAAATCCTGTGGAGTTGGTTGTGAAGTAGTGGGTTGCTCCCCGCCCAGAAGTCTTTCATAGAAGGTATCATGATCGATGTCGATACCATCGCGGTATGATTGAATTCCAAACAGTATATAAATTGGTACAATGGTTATATCCAGTTCTTGTGCCAAATCTGCCGGGATATCAGCAGTGCTGTCTGTAAGTATTTTTACGCTCATGCGACTTATCTGTTTGTAGCTTGGTTGGGAGTAAAATGCAGTATATCGTCTTTGTTAATATTTGGCAAGTAAGATGCGCTGCCAGGAATTGTTGAGGCTTTAGACTCAGGTACTTAATATTGTAGAATAGAGGTTGGCTTGATTGATTAAAAAGATAACCTCTTTGATTTCGGGTCGTTATGAACTAATAGAAGTGATTATAAGGTAACGGGTTAAATGACAGTAAAAGTAAAAATCACAATTGTGGCAATCATTGTATTGGTAACAGCAGGCCTTTTCGGCGTGGCTTTAACGGACAAGGCATTTTTTACCACCTTATATCTGGACCAGGGAGAAATAACCGAAAATACAGACGGCTCTTCCGTGTTTCCCTTTTATCTGTATAAAGACGCATGGCAAAAATATCAGGCTAATGTTCTTAATCTCACTTTCAATTCAGTGCTTGCAAAGGATGATCTGGTATTGGTAACGCTTGAATTAACTCCCGGCCATCGTTACTGCATGGATTCCCTTCGTCTGGAGTTTTACGTAAACAATGTATATTCAGCCATTCTGATGGCAGATCCAGAAAGCGGTGAGGATTTACCCTATCATTATAAGCTGAGCGGTAACGATTCTAAAGCTGTTTTAGATATTCCATCTTTCGATACTGAAGCTGGGGAAAATATTTTCATCAGGTTCTGGCTGGATTTATCGGCCGTGTCATCGATCGAGCAAGGTCCTATCCTGATGGATTTATCCATGCATGAGAATAGTGTTTTGAAAATTGTCCGGCACACTGTTGAGCAACATGTACTGCAGCTCATTATCCCTGATTAAAACGGCAGTGTTTACGAAAAGACGAGCACAGCTCGTGTGAGACCCTTCGCTTCACTCGCGAGAGAAAGAGGGGATTCGAGTGTGGCACCCGCCTTTTTATGGCGCCTTGCGGCTTCTAGAGAGTGTTTCCTTGCTTTCCATAGCGACTCTGAGTTCAATAACCCGGTCGCGCAATAAAGCAGCTTTTTCGAATTCCAAGTTTTTTGCGGCAGCTTTCATTTGTTTTTCAAGATCACGGATAAGGCGGCTGATCTCTTCGCGAGTGGCCGGTTTGTTATCTTCCCCTTTTTCCTGGCTTAGCGCTGCGGTTTTAACTCTTTCGGTTATATCCTTGATTGCCTTGCGGATACTCTGTGGGTTTATTCCGTGCTCCTCGTTGTAAGCCTCCTGGATTTTTCTGCGCCGTAAGGTTTCTGCCATAGCGCGTTCCATGGAACCGGTTATGGTATCTGCGTACATGATTACGTGGCCATCAATATGACGCGCAGCCCGCCCCATTGTTTGCACCAGAGATTCTTCAGATCGAAGAAATCCCTCCTTGTCAGCATCAAGTATGGCAACCAGGCTAACCTCCGGCAGATCAAGACCTTCCCGCAGAAGGTTAATTCCGACAACCACATCGTATACTCCCAGCCTTAGATCGCGCAGGATTTCTATCCGATCCAGAGTTTCCACTTCGGAGTGCAGATAATTAGTTTTAATCCCCAGTTCGATGAGATATTCAGTAAGCTGCTCAGCTAATTTCTTGGTCAGAGTGGTTATCAGGCATCTTTCGCTTCGTTCTACCCTCTTGCGTACTTCTCCAACCAGATCATCAATCTGGCCTTGGGTTGGTTTAACTTCTATAGTAGGCTCGAGCAAGCCAGTGGGGCGCACCAGTTGTTCAACGACTTGTTGGCTTATCTCCAATTCATAGGGCTTTGGCGTTGCGGAAACATAAATTACCTGGTTTACATGCTGGTTAAACTCTTGAAAATCCAGGGGGCGATTATCCAGAGCTGAAGGAAGGCGGAAACCATACTCGACAAGTACCTCTTTGCGTGCGCGGTCACCATTATACATGCCGCGTATTTGCGGAATAGTCATGTGTGACTCATCAATTATTAACAGGAAATCCTTGGGGAAGTAATCAATCAGAGTATAGGGAGCACTGCCTGCCGGGCGCTGAGTAAGATGGCGCGAGTAGTTTTCAATGCCGCTGCAGTAACCCACCTCGGCAAGCATTTCAAGGTCATAATTGGTGCGTGCTTTAAGTCTGGCGGCTTCCAGCAGCTTACCCTGGCTTTCCAGTTGTTTCAGTCTTTGTTCAAGTTCTTCCCGGATACGGTCCATGGCTTGTATCATCCTTTCCGGAGAAGTGACAAAATGTTTGGCTGGGTATATATCGATCTCTTCAAGTTCGATCAGGAATTCACCCGTGAGGGGATCAAGCCGGATAATGCGTTCTAATACGTCACCAAAAAACTCCAGCCGGATTGCCGTATCCTCATATGCTGGGAGGATTTCCAGTGTATCGCCCCTTACTCTGAAATGTCCGCGGGAGAAATCAAAATCGTTGCGCTCATATTGCTGGTCGACAAACTGCCTGAGTAGCTTATCCATGGGGTATTTCCCGCCCTTTTCCAAGCTAATGATAAAACTTTTATATTCTTCAGGTTCCCCCAAGCCATAGATACAGGAAACTGATGCTACAATAACCACATCACGTCGACTGAGCAGGGCTTTGGTTGCGGCATGGCGTAATTTATCAATTTCATCATTGATATCGGTTTCCTTATCGATGTAAGTATCAGTTTGGGGTATATAGGCTTCTGGTTGGTAGTAATCATAATAGCTTACGAAGTATTCAACTGCATTGTTGGGCAAAAACTCTTTAAATTCGCTATAAAGCTGAGCAGCAAGAGTTTTGTTATGGCTGATAACGAGGGCAGGTCTGCCGACTCTGGCAATGGTGTTTGCCAGAGTGAAGGTCTTGCCGCTGCCGGTTACTCCAAGAAGGGTTTGTTGAGCATACCCTTGTTCAATGCCAGCTACCAGCCGTTCAATAGCCTGGGGCTGGTCTCCGGTCGGTTTAAAATCAGCATGGATTAAAAACCTGGACATGTATACCTAATCTTTGCGAAGCTGGCTTAGCGCCGTCTTTATTTTTTCTTCGAGGCTGAGGCTTTTATCAGTCGGGAGGTTACCTACTGCTCGGGTAGCCTCTGAGGTTGAATAACCAAGGGAAATAAGAGCCGCCACAACGTCGTTATTCTCTTGGGATGTCTCCGAAAGGGGTAATAGAATATCACTAGTGGCGAGCTTGTCCTTAAGCTCTAGCACAATACGGCTAGCTGTTTTTTTACCGATTCCGCGGATAGCAGTCAAAAGATCAATATTGCCGGACATTATTGCTGCTGCCAGTGTTTCGATAT
Source organism: Dehalococcoidales bacterium (assembly GCA_028717385.1). NCBI lineage: Bacteria > Bacillati > Chloroflexota > Dehalococcoidia > Dehalococcoidales > Dehalococcoidales bacterium. The sequence goes on from JAQUNW010000009.1 coordinate 12,916, forward strand.
CCATTTCAGAAATCATCGTTAATGCCAGCTTGGGTCCTAAACCGCTTACGCTGAGCAGGTTTTTAAACAGAGTAAGTTCGGAGAGGCTGGTAAAACCATAAAGGTTGAGACCATCTTCCCTTACCTGGAAATGGGTATAAAGCTTGATTTCGGTACCGGTATTCCCCAATTTTGATAAGGATACAGGCGGGATAAAAACCTGGAAGCCAATGCCGCCAACGTTAACAATTGCGCTGTCAAAGCTAACCATCTCCAATTTTCCAGTAATGCTCGAAATCATTATTATTTCCCTCCGGTAAGATTGTTAAGACGGGACTGGCGAACATGGCAGATTGCCGCTGCCAATGCGTCTGCGCAGTCGTTGGGTGTAGGGGCATCTTTAAGGTTGAGCTGAAGCCGAACCATTTCCTGGACCTGTTGCTTGGAACTGGCGCCGTAGCTTGCAGTATTGTATTTAATTGCAGTTGGCGAGTATTCAAACGCTGGTATAGAGTTTGAAGCTGCAGCGAGCAGGGCAATCGCCTGAGCTTTCCCGATCGCCAGGGCGGTACGGGCATTCTCGGCTACAAAGGGTGTCTCTATGGCAATTTCATCCGGCTGGTACTCGCTGATTACTTCACAGAGGGAGCGATACAGAAAGAAAAGCCGTTCTCCCATTGAACAACGGCTGCGACATTTCAAGGCATCATACGCTACCAATGCAACTGCATCGCCATCGCTGTCGATTACCCCGTATCCAAGAATCATAGTACCGGGGTCAATTCCCAGAATTCTCATGCTAATTAAGTTGAGCGATACTGCTCTATGACGGCATCGTCAAAGTCAACGTTACTGACGACTGACTGAACGTCGTCCAGATCCTCCAGCCTATCCAGCAGCCGCAGCACCTGTAGCTGGGTGGGTTCATCCAGAGACAGTGTTGTTTTGGCCACCTGGCTTACGTCGGCCGAGCTTATGGTAATATCCGCAGCTTCAAAAGACTGTCGCAATTCTTCCATGTCTTCCGGTCGCGTGTATATTTCAATATATCCTTCTCCGACAATGACATCTTCTGCCCCGATATCGATCGCTTTAAGTGTGATTTCGTCCGGATCTACGTCTTCTGTATCTATTGATATTATTCCTTTGGGATCAAAAAGCCAGGCGACGCTCCCGTTTTCTCCAAGATTCCCGCCACTTTTAGAAAAAGCAGAGCGGATCTCCTGTACAGTTCGGTTACGGTTATCTGTCTGTACGCTGATCATAATTGCAGCACCACCAGGCCCGTATCCTTCGAAGGTGGTTTCTATGTAGTTTGCACCTTCCAGAGATCCTTCTCCGCGCTTGATCGCGCGTTGTATGTTTTCTGAAGGCATGTTGGCATCTTTGGCCTTTTGTATGGCAAGGCGCAAACGGGCGTTCAGGTCCGGGTCGCTCCCCTTCTCTCTGGACGCCATAATGATTTCCCGGGTTAGTTTAGTGAAGAGTTTACCTCTTCGTACATCAGCGACACCCTTCTGGTGTTTTATGGAATGCCACTTAGAATGACCAGACATCCACGCAGCCTCCTGGTTTAGAATAAATAGTCATTATACATTCTCTGCTAATAATTGTATCACTACTGGGAATCAAGTTGAACAATAGAAATATAATCTTTATGAGCAGATGGTAAAAAAATTGGGCTGTTGTAATAAAATACAGTAAAAAGACACATTAATCAAGCTGGCTGCCGTTTTTTCTCCGAATTTACGTCAAGATTATAATGATTTAATCTCAAAGCGGTGTATAGCCTGCATGGCTTATAATAAATGAAAGCCGATGGAAAATACAGCACAATAGAATGAAGGAGAGATAGTTTGCGCTTGGTATTTATGGGAACACCCGAAATAGCTTTACCGGTATTAAAGGCAGTTTCCTCGAGGCATGAGGTTGTGGCTGTTTATACTCGCCCAGATGCTTATTCCGGCCGGGGGAGAGAACTGGCGCAATCTGCGATAAAAAAAGAGGCTTCAAAGCTTGGAATTCCGGTTATCCAGCCACTAAATTTTAAGGATGGCAAGAATATTTCTGTGTTGCAGGACCTGCAGCCTGAGGTGATTGTTGTTGTGGCATATGGAATTATCTTGCCGAAAGCAGTATTGGAAATTCCTCGGCTAGGTTGTATCAATGTTCATTTTTCAGTCCTGCCGCGCCATAGGGGAGCTTCTCCGGTTGCAGGGGCGATTCTTGCCGGAGATAGATTTACCGGGGTGAGCATCATGTTGATGGAGACCGGGGTAGATACAGGGCCGATACTGTCCATTTCCCAGCTTCCGGTTTTTGACTGGGACACCACTCTGAGTTTGGGCCAACGTCTTTCAGGAATATCGGGAGGGCTGATCATAGATGTCCTGGAAGCGTGGAACAGGCGAGAAATCATTCTCCGTCCCCAGAATGAAGCAGCTGCGACCTATTCCGGGATAATCCACAAGGAAGATGGCTTAATCTCATGGAATGAAGAAGCTGCCTTGATTTGGAGGAAAGCACGAGCCTATCATCCTTGGCCTGGGATTTATACAACCTGGCGCGGTAAAATGCTCAAGTTATTATCGGTTGAACCTGTTTCGCACCACAGTCAAGAAAAACCGGGTAGTGTTATCAGCTTTGGTGGCACTTCGGATATGAATGTCGGAGTGGTTACCGGTAAAGGGATTTTGGGAATTAAAAAAATCCAGTTGGAAGGGAAAAAAGAAGTATTAACTGCCGATTTTATTAGGGGACAACGGGATTTTATCGGCTCGGTGCTACCAGATTAACCTGCCTGTGGGGGTTCTTCAAAAATTGCCTCATTGATAATAGTATGCAGAAAAGTCTGCCTAAACAGAAGCTTACGTTTGAGTTCTTTTTCCTGATCCGTAATATAATAATCTGGATCAGGTGCAGCCCAGAAGAATATCCAAGGTTGATTATAATCCCTTTTCATTAAAGAGACCCCCTTTAACTAATATGAAGCCCCAGGAGGCATATTTCTGATATAGAATTGAGCATATGCTGACAGACTGCAGCAAAATAGGAATCGGACATAAGTAAAACCACCCTATTTATGTTAGGCTTTATATCGTATTTTTGTCAATACCTGACACCTGTGCAGTAAAAAGGGAGTGTTAGTAAGAATACTTTGCGGGCAGAGAGATCGCCTGATAGGTTATAATTTTTTAAACCTTCTTTTTGGGTAAAATAAAGGAGCAAAATGTCTTATCCGGATAATATCCTTGCTAGTGTGCAAAAACCCGCTCGCTATACAGGGGGAGAATGGCACTCAGCTAGCAAAGAATGGAATAAAACAGACATACGAGTTGCGTTGAGTTACCCCGATATTTATGAAGTCGGAATGTCGGGTATTACTCTTCCAATTCTGTATCAGGAGGCTAATAGTCTTTCTTTTGCTCTTGCAGATCGGATTTTTGCTCCCTGGCCGGATATGGAACAAGCGCTGAGAAATGCAGGGTTGAACCTTCAGGCTATTGAAAGCGGGCGAGCTTTAAGAGATTTTGATATTATCGGATTTCTCCTCGGTTATGAGTTAACCTATACTAACCTTCTTAACATACTGGATCTAGGCGGTATTCCTCTGGATGCTGGAAAAAGAGACGAGGCCTGTCCTCTGGTTATGGCCGGAGGCATTGGCACCATGAATCCAGAACCCCTGGCTGATTTCATAGATTTCTTTGTAATTGGTGATGGAGAAGGGGCAATATCACGAATTCTTGAGCGTGTCCGGGATCTGAAGAGAGCAGGGTCGAGACGGAAGGATATATTGCTGGCATTGGCGGAGTTAGATGGCATTTACGTGCCTTCTTTATATAATGTTGAATATAGAACCGACGGCAGTTTCAAGAAAATTAGTAAAAATTCCGAAGCTGCTGCAATACCGGTTGAGAGGATCATTTGCCAAGAGTTACCAGTTTTTTCAGATAAACCTATTGTACCTCTGATAGAAACAATTCAGGATAAAGGTTCAGTTGAAATCAGCCGCGGGTGTACCCGTGGATGTCGTTTTTGCAATGCGGGGATCTATTATCGACCAGTACGCCATCGCACCCAGCAAGACATTTATTCAGCTATCGATAAGCTCTGCAGTTCTTGTGGTTACGATGAAATTACGCTGCTTTCATTAAGTTCTGGCGACTACCCCGGTATCACTGACCTTATCAGTGGATTGAACCAGATGGAACAGACACAGGGTACTACCTTTTCCCTGCCTAGCCTGAGGATAGATGAGAAATCTCTCGATCTGATTGAAGCGCTTTCTAGCAAGCGACGAAGCGGGATTACCCTGGCTCCGGAGGCTGCTACGAGTCGGCTGCAAAGGGTGATTAACAAAATCATTCCAGAAGAGGATATCCTGCAAACAGCCGCGGCAGCTTTCCAAAGAGGCTGGACCTCATTGAAGCTCTATTTTATGTTGGGCCTGCCTACAGAGACTGAAGATGATGTTATCGCTATTGGGCAGCTTGCTTCGAGGATATATGATCTCGGTCGACTTTCTCCCGGGAGACGCCCCAAATTAAGGGTGAGTCTTTCAACCTTTGTACCTAAGCCGCATACCCCTTTCCAATGGTGCGGGCAGATTGAGCGTGGAGAAATATTAAAGCGGGTGAATTTGGTTCGGGATAACATTGGCCGGAGAAAAATCAGCATAAGCTGGAATAATCCTCAAATCAGTATGTTGGAGGCGGTTATGTCCAGGGGTGATCGCAATTTAGGTCGAGTTATTTACCGGGCATGGGAATTAGGCGCCCGGTTCGATGGCTGGGATGAATTATTCGATTATGGTCGATGGGAAAAAGCTTTTAAGGAAGCCGGAATAAATCCGGTTAATTATGCTAATCAGCCAAAGGATCTTGAAGAACCCTTACCCTGGGAGCATATTTCCAGTGGTGTCAGCCGTAAATTTTTAGTAGAAGAGTTTTACCGGGCTATGTGCGGAAATCCTACTCCAGATTGCCGTACGGACGCATGCAATATGTGCGGGATTGAAAGGCGTGTAAAAAATTGCCACAAGATGTATAAAGGAGTGTACCATGGCGAATAGTATAGTCAACATCAATCCAGATTTGTGCACAGGTTGCGGAGCATGCGTAGAGAAGTGCCCGTTAAAAATATTATACCTTGATGAATCCGGGATATGCCGGGTCACCGATGGAAGCAGGTGCGATCGTCTCCGCGGATGCGAACGTGTCTGCCCCACCGGTGCTATTACTATTGTTTAGATAACCACCTAGTCAAATACGGTAATGGCGACCAAGCCGTCGTCGGGTTTGATATCCATCAGTTTTACACCCTGGGTCGAGCGTCCCTGGACAGTAATTCCCTTGCGAGGGTCTTCTTCCCTTACTGGTGTACGGGTTACGACTCCGTTAGCAGAAATCAACATTACCTGCCGCGTTTCAGTAACCTGTGCAGCAGCTGCAACTTGTCCGGTTTTGCTGGTAAGATGGAAGGTTTTAACACCGCTGCCAGCCCGTTTCTGTATTGGATATCTGGCAAGCGGAGTAATCTTGCCAAAGCCACGTTCTGTAACCACCAGCAAGTAAGCTTCGGGGTTTACGACATCCATGTCAACAACCTGATCTTCACCTATCAGCTTTATCGCCCTCACTCCACCACTGGCTCTTAGGCTGGTTCGGATGTCTTTAACCGGGAAACGAATGGACTGCCCTTTTCTGGTTACCAATACAACGTCATTTTCATCCGTTCCCATTCTTGCACTGATTAGGCAATCATTTTTATCCAGATCCATGGCTAGCAGCCCACTTGATCGAACCGAAGTGAAGCTGTTGATATCAACTTTCTTGATTTCTCCCTTTTGTGTTGCCATGAGCATAAACCAGTCTGGTTGGAATTCCTGTACGTCCACCAATGCAGTGACTCGCTCTCCATCCTGGAGGGGAATCAGGTTAATAACAGACAATCCTTTGCTTACCCGGGATACATCCAAGGGTACTTCATGACATTTAATACTAAAAACTCGACCGCGGTCAGTAAAGAGCAGCAGATTGTCGTGCGTATCGGCATTCAACAGGAAGCGTACAGTATCAGCCTCTCGCGTTACCATGCCAATAATTCCTTTTCCTCCACGATGCTGGGGAGTAAAGCTCTCTGCCGGCACCCGTTTGATGAAACCTCGGTCGCTAAGTGTTACCACCATTGCCAGGTGAGGAATCAGATCTTCTTCGCTGAATGCAAGAGCTTCCTGCTCGTTAATCTCACTCCTGCGCGGATTTGCTTCCTTTGATTTAAGTTCGCTGACTTCTTTTTTAACCACACCCAGGATTTTAACCGGACTGGAAAGCAGATCTTCGAGTTGGCTAATGATTTTAAGTACTTCGGCATATTCATCAAGGATTTTCTGCCTTTCAAGATTAGCGAGCCTTCTGAGCTGCATATCAAGAATAGCTTGTGCCTGTAGTTGGCTCAGTTCAAATCTAGTCATCAGATCGCCGCGTGCTTCCTCGGCAGATTTCGCCGCGCGGATGGTAGCGATTACTTCATCGATGAAATCAAGAGCTATTTTCAAACCTTCCAGAATGTGGGCGCGATCTTTAGCTCCCTTGAGTTCGTATTCAGTTCTTCTGGTGATTACCTCCTGTCGGAAGCTGATAAAATGCTGCAGGGCTTCCTTCAGGCTGAGTACTCGGGGTTGACCATCGACCAAGGCTAACATGTTGACGAAGAAGGAGGATTGCATGGGTGTGTGCTTGTACAAGTTATTAAGAACGTGCTGAGGTTGACCTTCGCGTTTTAGCTCAATAACAATGCGCATACCCTGTCGGTCTGATTCATCCCTCAAATCGCTGATCCCGGTGATTTTTTTCTCTTTGATCAAATTAGCAATGCGTTCAATTAAAGCTGCTTTGTTAACCTGGTAGGGCAGCTCATTTACAATAATTTGGTAACGGCCATTTGGCGTTTCATCAATATATGCACGAGCCTTGACTACTACTCTGCCGTGTCCGGTGGCATAGGCGCTTCTGATTCCTTCAATGCCCTGGATTATTGCTCCAGTGGGAAAATCGGGGCCTTTTACGATTTTCATTAAATCGCTGACCGAGGCTTCAGGGTTATCAATAAGGTAGTTAATTGCGCTGCAAATCTCACCCAGGTTATGAGGCGGGATGTTTGTTGCCATGCCCACTGCAATACCAGCGGAGCCATTAACCAGAAGGTTGGGCAGTCTGCTCGGCAGAACTACTGGTTCCTTAAGGCTGGCATCGAAATTGGGCATGAAATCAACAGTTTCCTTTTCAATATCCAGAAGCATATGTTCTGCTATCGCGGATAACCTTACCTCGGTATATCGCATGGCTGCCGGCGGGTCGTTATCTACACTGCCGAAGTTGCCTTGCCCATCGACAAGTGTATGGCGCATAGAAAAATCCTGAGCCATGCGTACCATTGCATCATAAACCGAGGAATCGCCATGTGGATGATATTTACCCAGTACTTCACCAACCACCCTCGCACTTTTTTTGTGCGAGCCGCTATGGGTTATCCCAAGCTCCCGCATAGCAAAAAGAATGCGTCTTTGCACCGGTTTAAGCCCGTCTCTAACGTCGGGTAAAGCCCGGGCGATGATCACGCTCATGGCGTAGTCAAGGTAACTTGAGCGCATTTCATCTTCAATTTTAATGTTGGTGATGTTGCCTGTGGTTAAATCCATATCATGGTCTCCTAGTTAGTTTCTTCCTGGTCTTCGTAGTTTTCATCACTGCCGTCTATCCAGTCGTCTCCCTCGTCGGGTTCGGTGTAGTAGCTATCTTCGGCCGGTTCGTTGCCCAAGCTAACCTTGGTTCCCAGTAGCTGGTCTCCGGTATATCGTTCAACGCGGTCAAGGCTGCGAGAGGGAAATGAGATTATTCCATGTTGTGATGGGTGCTGGTATACCTCTCTTATTATAATAGCTTTTGAGCTTGTTGTGCTTACAACCTTGGAACTATACCGGTTACCGCCTTTAATCAGTTTTATAAGCCGTTGGCTTTGGCGTGAATCCACCAACCCCAAGTAGTCTCCCCGGTCGTTTTCAGCGCGAAGGTGTGCGCCATCTATAACCAGGTTTACTTTTTCTCCGGCAACAATACTAGCCCAGATTTCCCTTGGCGCCTCATGCTGCAAGCTGATTACTCCAGCTTTACCGGGTTCTTCTATAAAGTGCTCTGGATCCAGGCGGGTCAGAGATGGTGCTTTGTGGCTAACCCCTTCGCCCAGCTGTGAAAGCCGGCGAAGGTTTTTTTCAGCAATAGTATTATACGGGTCAAGCTCATAGGCTCGGCTATATGCGGCTCTTGCCGCTGCATATTCACCAAGTTCCAAATAGGCTCGACCAAGGCGATTATAAGCGTCCACATCGCACGGTGAACCCTCAATAATTGATAAATTGACAGCTACCGCATCATGCCAGCGACCTTCGATGGCCAGGCTTATAGCCTTCCGGCTGGTTGACGGAAGAACAAAAACTGGCTTTTCCGTGTCTTGTACCATTTATCCCCTTCTCTGTATATAAGTCTTTTCTTGGTGTGTGACAATTGGTCAAACACAAGCTTCAAATAGTAAACGAAAAACACACCTTTTTGCAAGGGGTTTTATCCTGAAAATTTTTTCTGACGTTGACGTTTCCATTAGCTATATGATAATCTCACATCATTCGATTATCAAACTATTATTTTAACATAAGGAGAGTAATAATGTGTCAGGGGTGTGAGTGTGAGCATCCGGAGAGGCTTGAAAGCAAGCCGGGAGAATGTTCTCCTGAGCAAATTTTTGAGTGTCACGGTATAAAGCAGACAGAAAAAAACGAATCGAAAAAATAAACGTAGCCAAATTTTAATAAGGAGATGTTAATGCGAGAAAAAGTGGCAGCGGTTCTGGATAAAATCCGTCCCAGCTTGCAGGCAGACGGAGGCAATGTTGAGTTGGTCGATGTTACCGATGACGGGGTTGTCAAGGTTAGCCTCAAAGGCGCTTGTGCTGGTTGCCCAATGTCTTCGATGACTCTCAAGAATGGGATTGAGCGCTTGCTCAAGCAGGAAATCCCTGGAGTCAAAGAAGTAGTAAACGTATAAGCAATAAATAGCTTTAGATAACAATATGGCGGCTAATTTGGCCGCCATATTTATTTGTCAAGCCTGCTCCATCTCAAATGCCCGGTGCAAAGCCCTGACTGCATCCTTCACTCGATCTTCTTTAATGATGCACGTGATACGGATTTCCGAGGTTGATATTAACATGATATTAATATCTTCACGGCTGAGGGTGGTAAACATTCGGGCAGCATAACCCGGGCTAGTCTGGATTCCAGTCCCAATGATACTTACTTTTCCAACGGCAGAGTCGAATATGCAATCTGTCGCGTTAATTTCAGCGGCAAGCGGTTTTACAATTTCCATAGCGGGAGCAAGATCGCTTTTAGCGATGGTAAAGGTCAGGTCTGTGATGTTTTCGATGCTCGCGTTTTGGACTATCGTATCTACACTGATCCCGGCGCTAGCCAGCCTTTCGAATATAGTGGCGGCTATTCCCGGTCTGTCCGGTACCCCAACAATGGTAATCTTGGCTACGTTTAAATCCTGAGCTATTCCGGTTACTCTATTTTTTCCTTCCATTGGTAAGCCTCCATGGATTAATGTTCCTGGGCTTTCCAAAAAACTGGAAGCAACCAGGATCGGTATATTGTAAATCTGGCCGAGCTCTACTGCCCTGGGGTGCATGACATTAGCTCCATAAGTGCTCATTTCCAGCATTTCTTCATATCCAATTTCGTCAAGTTTGCGAGCTTGGCTGACAATGCGAGGGTCTGCGGTATATACTCCAGCAACATCTGTGTATATTTCGCATCTATCGGCCTTAAGGCTTACTGCCAGAGCGACTGCAGTTGTGTCAGAGCCGCCGCGGCCAAGGGTGGTGGTATCCATATCATCGTTGATTCCCTGAAAGCCGGCTACAATGACGATGTTGTCCTTATCGAGCTCTTTGATAACACGGCGGGGATCAATGTTGGTTATCCGTGCTTTAGAGTAGGAATTATCTGTACGAATACCGGCTTGAGCTCCAGTAAGGCTTATAGATTTTGCGCCGAGTGATTTCAAAGCCATTGCCAATAGGGTTGAAGAGACAATTTCCCCTGTAGACAGAAGTACATCCAGCTCCCGAGAGCTGGGATTATCACATACGTTGTAGGCAAGTTTAATCAAATCGTCGGTAGTATCACCCATCGCGGATACCACCGCTACGACCTGGTTGCCGCTTTCTGCAGTTCTTGCAATCCTGCGGGCAACATTCATGATTTTATCTCCGTCAGCTACAGAGGAACCACCATATTTTTGAATTATTAAAGACATCAATATAAGCCCTTGTATTAATACTAATCTCTATTGAAGAGGAAATTACGTAATATTCTATACCTTAATGCTCACTTCTTGCCAATATGGCAAGAAGTGAGCAGCTTTCAATTATTTTTCTGTCTTTAAATAAATGCAACATTCTGCTTCTTATAAGTGCATTTCAATCAGTTATTGTGTCAATTCTATCATTGCACAGGTTGTGCATACTGACTGTTGAAAGCAGCTGGTGCGGCACATTTGGAATTTGCAGTATAGTGTCAGGTTCAAGTGAGGTTATATTTATCAATTCAAGGGCTTGTTTTCTTAAATTGGGATTCCGGGTAATATCAACCACACGAGCGGCCAATCGAAATGCTATCTCGCTCTTGCCAAGTCGGAGAGCGGCGGCTGCGGCGATAAATGCAGGCAGATCCTGTTTGGCACGTTCCCCAGCTTTTTGGTAAAGTTCTAAAACCTTTTCTATCTGACCGATTTCAATTGCCTGGTTCATTGCATTGGCTAACTGATACGGATTGGTGTCAGGATTTAGATCAGGGGCGTACTTATGCCATCCCAGACATCCGCCATTACAGCTGCCACTTTTAAAATGAATACATTTTTTACAATAGGTAAAGCAGCCTTCGGATACCAGGCATGAATCTACATTTTGGCGAAACCATTCCAGTATTGTCCACTCATTAGGAAAATCAGTTACTTTAACCCGTTCAAGTTTGGACAATGCGAAACACCGAATAGCTTCCAGCTCAGGGGTTACATCCAAAACAGGGTCGCATACTCCCATGCGCAAAGAAGTCTTGGGGTGGTATTGCCTTAGCCAGGCAAGTTGATTTTCAGAAAAAAAACATAGAGGCAGGGGGCAGTCCAGCTCTGCCTCCAAGTTCAAAGCGGCTGCTTTTTCAAGCATTTCAAAACACCTCGGAGACAGAGAAGCAAACTGGGAAGTATGAACTACATTTGAGTGCAGGTTCAGTTGGGGATTAGCTACTGCCCATCGAAATCCGGAGCGCCCCAGGTTGTATGACAGAGTCGGTATAAAACCAGTATCAAAATCTATTCTCCAGACATTAAAACCCACTACAACTTTAAAACCAAGCTTGATTGCTTCTTCTATGTTGCCGATAACCTTGGCGAAGTGTTTGGGGTTTCGATAATCACAAGGTTCGTTTATGTTGAAAATAATCCCAACCTGTTGCGAAGAAATGGTCTGCAAAAGCCGTTTTTTAAATACACCGCCGGTTAATATTTGAAGACTGGTTGCTGGGCTTGCTTTCTGAAGATGATTGATAATTTCGGGCAGCTGGGGATGCAGGAACGGTTCTCCGCCCAGGAGGGAAAGAAATTGTAATCCCGAAGCTCTTCCCCACGCAGCCAGTTCGTCCACTTTTTCGATTGTAATCAGGTTTTGGCGCTGCTCCCCTCGTTCAGAAGACTCGAAGCAATAAGGGCAGGAGTTGGAGCAGTTACGGGCTACAACAAGGTTAATATGGATACTCCTCTACTGGGGATTTTCCTGGCTGCCTTTTATCAGGGCTTCAACCACAGGAGCCAGCAGGTTGACCTCGTAACCTACAGAAACAAGATGTATATTGTTTTCATCAGCTTCAAAGAGGCCTGGCGCGTCAGCCTGATTGGTTATCGTAATATTTTCATCTTTTGATGAAGTGGGAAGTGAATTTGAAGGATCTGTCTCGGTAAGATTCTGCTCATCGTTCGGGATTTCACCGGCAGTGACCTGAGCGACGGGTTCGGGCATAAAAGCCTGGTAAGCTTCATCTGGTATAGGGCCTCGACAGATGACAAAAACCCCGCATTTAGGTCGGAAAAAAACCTGGTTTCGTTTAATACGTTCAACTTCTTGTTGACTGAACCAGCCATCTTGTTCTACGCACTCAATAATAATTTCCGGTCGGCAAAAACGGGAATAATCAGCTACGAGTGATAATTGTCGGAAGGTTGGACCTGCGTACATTACCATATCAGGCCAATCAAGCGCATAGTTATGCCATGATTTAATTCCTACCTCCCGGTATTGTAGCCATTCTCTATTAAGGCTGATATCCTTGACCATTCGCTGGGGCATATAAAGGTCGCGCCGGATAGAAGCATAACCTCCCAGCTTCTTCGATGATATTATAATATCGGGAACCATATAAGCTGCCTCTTTGGCATGTTCAAGAGAGATCACTGATGTTTCCTGGGGGCTGGATATATTTTCTTGAATAGTTCCGGGCATTGGTTCGCCACCGCCTACCAAAGTCGCGTCTTCTTCGCTACCATATAGTGGTACCGTCATAGCCTTATCCCCGTCGAGAAGGCTCAGCAGCCCCACAAATACCCAGTGCTCATAAGCATCGCGGAACATATCGGGAAAGGACTGTTCCAACTTTTCTTTTGCCATCTCCTCAAAGTCTTCAGTATCCAGTTTACCTTTCAGCAGGTCAAAAAGCAGGTTAAATAACAATCGGCTTAAACCTTCCAGTGGATCATTAAGAAACCACTGTAAAGTGCTTTTGGGTTTTATTTCATCTACACCCAAGTGTTTTATTATGGTCTCCACAGTGGCGTTATAACTTTGGCTCAGGGATCTTGAGTAATCAACATATCCCTGTAAGTATTCTTTAATAAAAGCCAAACGGGTATTGTCAAATAAGTGATAAAAATCAGTTCGTACGTTTGCGGGGATACACTGGGAACTGGAGGTGATTTCAATACCGGGAGTCGCTCCGATAAAACTCTTAAGATCGTTGTAAGCTTCCAGCCATTTCGATGACATGAATTCCTCCTATAATATAACAGTTGGCTATTCGGAGTATTTGGAAAGCAACGCGTATCCCGCTAATGTTACAATCTGGATTTGGAACTGTCAATCAGTCTGTTACTTTTCTGTTATAGTCTGGTAATATAATTTATCGGCTTTGAAAGAGCTCCGCCATAGTGGAGCCGATACTATCCCCCTGAATCCCATTTGTTTGCCAATTGGTTCATATTGGCTAAATTCCTCTGGAGTAACAAAACGATAAACAGGATATTGGCTGCGTGAAGGAGCCAGGTATTGTCCCATTGTAAACAGATCGCAGTCTACCCGCCTCAAATCCCCCATGATTTCAAGAATCTCTTGATGGGTTTCTCCCATACCCAGCATTATGCCGGATTTGGTAATAATACCAGGATTAAATTCCTTCGCCCTTCTTAATACCTCAAGTGAAGTCTGATAATCGGCCATTGGCCGTACATTTGGATATAAGCGAGGTACGGTCTCCAAATTATGAGCAAATACATCAGGCTTTGCGTTGATTACTGTTTTTATAGCTCCATTATTACCCTGAAAATCGGGAACAAGGATCTCAACCACCACGCCCGGATTATCTTCTTTTAGTATATTAATCGTCATGGCAAACTGATTTGCGCCACCGTCAGGCAGGTCGTCCCGAGTCACTGATGTTAGAAAGACGTAGCGTAACTTGAGTCGTTTTACAGCTTCTGCAATACGGTATGGTTCACTCGGATCAGAAGGAGAAGGCGTTCCCCTGGATACAGCACAAAAAGTACAGTCTCGGGAACAATTGTTCCCGAGGATTAAAAAAGCCATTCCCCGGGGTAAGCATTGGGCGATATTGGGGCAACGGCCGCTTTCGCATATGGTATGTAGATTTAATCGTCGCAGCAAGTAATTTACTGGTTCAATTTCACCGGCACGAGGAGCTCTTTGTGTTAACCATGGAGCAGAGCGAGAAGAGCATTTTTCCATATTATTCAATCAGGCCTCTGTCTCGTGCTTCTTCATCTGTAATTCTCTGGGAATAGGCATACTCCTCCGGTGTCAGTAATAAATCAAGCTCCTCCGGTTTGTTTAATTCTATCGCGAGAAGCCAACCTTTCACATAAGGGCTTTGGTTAATCACTTCGGCATAACCGTACGGGGGGACATTAAGCTCGTTATTTTTCCTGATTACCGTACCGCTGATTGGGCTGACCAGCTCAATATTCATTTTATAACCTTCAGCATAACCAAAGCTCTGATCGACCTGGATGCTATTCCCTACATCTTTGAGTGATATCGAGGATACTATATCCATCAACGCCTGCATTTTATCGGTAACGCCAATTACGACTATGTTGTTACCTGCTGGTTTTACCCAGATATGATCAATTGAATATAAACGGTCATCGGCTACCCGTGTATAACAACCCTGTATGTTTAATAAGTTGTAGTCCATTGTTGGGTTATAAACAAACTCGTCGCTGGGATTGGTTGGCAAAACCGATGGGTCTGGAACATTGGTAGGGCTGATCGGGATGCCTGGTGTTGTATTTGGAACAGACGTACTTGGGTTGGTTGTGGTTTCTGCGGAAGCACAAGAAATTGCCAACGTAGAAATTGTCAGACTCCCGGTAACCAGCCCGGCACTCTTGATAAAGTCACGCCTGGATATCGATTTCACTTCTTTGTCATTAGATGCGTGTTCGGAGTTATTTTTTCGGGAGCCCACAGTGCCCTCCTTGCGCAAAGTTGCCGTAAAATCTAATATGCGCATATAAGCTTATTATTACTCTTATACTTTATCACCGCCGCAAACCGTAATCAAGGGTTTTGGCATTTTAATCACATAAAAATAGCGCGATCAGCATTTTTCGGGCTGTTTTGGTATAAAAGAAATTCCAAAAAACCTCCAAAATAAATCCGAATTAAACACACTTGAGAGAATTTCAATTTCGTAAGTTAAAGACTCATTTTAAATTAATAATGTGCGTCAACTAGTTCTAATCCAAATATATGCTGCGTTATACCTTATAAGTGGATTACACCGCCAATTCCCTGTAAAAGGAAAAAAGCCCCCAAAATAACTAATACCAGACCGGACAAACGTCGCATCCTTTCAAGTCCAATACGACTGACAAGCAGGTTGATAAAACCCCTTCCTGCTACTCCAAACGCGATAACCAGAAGCGATGAAGCGATACCGAAACAAAGCATAAAAACCATTACTTCGAAAATAGACGATAAATTTACTGTGTACATTAAAGCAGCAAGCAGGGGTACGCATGGCCGCAAACCTACCAGCAAACCCATGATAAAATGTGGTTTACCGGATGAGATTCCTCTACAAGCTTTAGCTATCGGTCGTTGGCTGAAATTGAAAGCGCCAAGTGTGTTTAAACCATGCAGAACCAGAACCAGACTCAGAATAATAGTTACTATAGGAGTCATCAAAGGGCTGATATTCATAGAGCCCATTATCCAGGCAACGATGATCCCCAAGGCCATATAAGAAATTAGCCTACCGGCTGAAAAAAGCAGAACTGTCTTGAGCCCACCCAGAATCCGGGTACTGCTCTGTGAGGCCAGATAGGGAATCAGTATAGGAAAACATACCGCTGTGCAGGAAGTGCTAGCGCTGAACCCGATTGACATACCCGTTGCAATCAAAGTTAACATAAATTGTTTTTAACCTATCACCCTGGGGAATATATCCACCATTATAATAACAAACCAGATATAGAGAGAAAGGGCTGCAATGATTGTCAGTCCAATAAAAATCCCCCTGACTTTTTTTCGGGTATTCACAAAGCAGATTTCGATGGCATCCTCCGGGCATGCTTCCATGCAACGGCCGCACCTGGTGCAGTCGTCGCCGGGATTTTTGTCTTTTTCAATAGTTTCAGGCGTAATAGTATACATTCGGCATTCATCAACGCAATCATAGCACTTTATGCATTTATTCTTGTCAACCTTAATCCTGAATAGGCTGATGCGATTAACCAGGCCGAAACTGGCACCGATAGGGCAAATCAGGCACCACCAACGTCGTTTTGTCATGAATGGAAGGATAATAGCAAAAACAATAATAATTGCCACCATTACCCATAATACGAACAATGGCTCCAACCAGAATACCGGGCAGAATACGCATACCAGTGGAAATGACAAAAAAATGGATAAAAGAACTACAACAATCAACAAGCCATATTTGGTATCCTTCACCCACTCTTTTAAACCGGCATAACTGAATCCGCTTCTGGTGCTGACCTTACGTTTCAACGCATCAAGTTTCCAACGAACTCTTTTGCCGGTTACGAATATCTCGGTAAGACCGCCAAATGGGCAAAGCCAGCCGCAAACTCCACGACCAAAGAGAAGCCCGATGGTAACGTATGGAATTAAAGTGAGCAAAAATGCGTTCAGGGTGGTGGGGAATTTGATGTTCCAGGTTGAAGCATAATCAAGATACTGGGCTTTTCCCAGCCAGACTTGCGGAACGTCACGCGTACAAGGAAAACTCTGCGTACCGCTTGAAGTTTGACCTTGCAGGTAGTATTCTTTTTCGTGTATATCTGCCCAGCTCAAGAAAGCTCCCATTCCCATCTGGGCAATTACCACAACGATTGATGCTATTACCAACAGATTGAGTCCTATAAAGAACAGCCGTCGTCCTGTTTCCATTCTTGAAGAAGTCAGCAGATAGTATGTAAATAATCCACCAAGGATGCCTATGGCAAACCCTAACCAGGGGAATGGGTCAAAATACCACCATAAGCCGAAGCCCCCCACAATGATAGCACCTATCAAGGCTTTCTTTTTTGACTTTATGGCTGGTTTCATTATTGCCTCCAGTAAAGTTCTGTTTGAGTTGGATTTTAATACCTGTTCATTTCAATAAATGCCCGAATCAGGTATTCGGTTTTTTCGTTATCTTGCAGCGGCAAAGAGGTCTCAATGGAAAGAACCGGGATTTCCATCTCTTGTTTGATAATATCACGCACAATTCTTTCACTACCGGGCAGGTTTCTTGACCCAATTGTGCTGTTGATGATGACTGCATCTGCTTTTTGGCGCTGAATGAACGGTATAGTTGCTCTAATTCGTTCCATAGTAGGCATATTTGTTGGCATGTTCCATATCCAGTGGGCCAGGTTATCGAGTATGGATCCATCCTGAGGAATCAGCTTGTAATAGAGTGCCAGCCTGAAATCAGCGCCGACAACCTGTCCGCCGCAATCTTCAATCATTTTAAAAAGTTGAAACTGTTGAGTTTCATCCCCCATCATAAATATGCGGAGGGGTTCATCAGGAGTATTTGAGGTAGCCTTTTCCACTCTCTGTCTTAGCTCACAGATAATTTGATCATAGATGCGATGTGTTTCTCTGGGGTTTGGAAAATAATCCGTAGATGCCAGATGCAGCATATAGTATTCAAGTGCGCTTAATGGTCTCCCTGGGGAGCAAGCCAACTCGTCAATCTCTTGCAACTGCTGGCGTATTCTATTTCCATTAATAACAGCATCAGAAAGAGATTGACTTGTGACTTTAACACCGGTGGTATATTGTAACCACTGAAATAATTGTTCAAGCTCAGCTTTGAGAAATTTTATCGCCCATTTTTCCGAATCTGAATCCCAGCGGGGAATTTCCCAGAAATACACCGGGGTGCCAAGCTTTTCAGATAATGCCTGCCAGGTTTTTTTAGTCTGGTCGTCCCAGTTGCCGCAAGAGATTGCAGCGCCCGATAATGTGGTTTTGGTTGCGCCAGAAGCCATGCTCCCTGCCATGATAAGGTTCCATGGGTTGTATTCTGGGCTCAGCCCGGTATCAACACCATTGTTGACCAAATCGAAGTTTTCATTCATTACCGAATGGATGATTGTCTCCCGGGTATAGGGATCATAAGCCAACCCTCCAGCAGCGTAAATCAATTCGGGTGGTGACAAAGGCGTTTTGGCAATTATTTTATTTTCCGAATCCGGGAATTTTAATGATCCACCATTGAAAAGGTGCAAAAATTCAGAAAAACTGTCAAAATTCTTGTCGAATATAAGACGGCTGTACCCTGGGGAGCTATGTATTTCAGACATTACCTGCCCTCCATCATTTCAATAAAAGCTTCTACCTTGGTCTTTATTGTTCCAATGTCAGCCGGAGAGTATTCAGCTTCGATCAATAAAGTTGGAGTTGCCAGTTTTTGCTGGGCAACATCTCGGATAGCTTTGAATTCTGCCCGCCAGGTGTCGCAGTATTTCAAGCTGTAATAGATAATTCCAGCTACGTTGTAATCTCGTATTATCTTTACAATCCGGCCAAGCCGTTTTGGCAGGTCTGTCATGAAAGGGCAGGGTATATTATACAAATACCTTTCAGCCAGAGCGTCCATAGGATTACCTGCCAAACCAAACATGGTCACCCGTTTCCGGGCAAACATCGAGCCGGTACATATGGAGTCAGCTACTATGTTGCCGCCAGCCTGTTCGATAATATCCAGTACTTTATTATCTCCCTGGGCTATAATACTTCCGCATATCATCAGGCGCGGCCGGGTGTCTTTTATCGATTTATTTGGGCGGATTTTAGCAAGTTGTTTGTTAAATTTTATCAGTTCATTAAGATATAATAGCCTGTCCATGGTAAATCCAGCCTGGGCTATTCGGAAAACGTTTCTCCACTCGATCGGAGTGCGTTTATCAACCGGGTATTCGAATAAACGCCATAGCTGTTCTCTTATTTGGTTATTTATCCTGATAGCCTGTTTAATTTTGCTGGAAGTGATATTCTGGCCGGACAAAGCCTCCAGCCGGCTGGCAAGCAGGTTGAGCTCGTTTTTGAAATAATCCAGAGCGTGCGTTTTGGAGCGCAGCCGGTCATGAGATTGGGTTATTCCCAATGGGAATGAGGGAACGCCAAGGTACTCCGCCCAATACTCCTGGTTTTTTCGCATGCTGTCACAGGTATAAGCAACACAAATTGCATCAACATTAGAGTATATCGGATTTCCCTGTTTTTGAAAGCCAAGGCAAGATCGAGCATAAGGGCAGCTGTCGGCTTTTAAATAATCTTCACCGGCTGTCACTGCTTCAATATCACCCCCCTGAGCGAGGCGTACGGGGATCATGCCCGCAGCCAGAATCAGCTCTTCTGGTACATGAGGACAAAAATAGCCGACGACTTTTTTCCCCTCTGCTTTGGCTTGAATGATCCTGACGGAATCCGTTTCTATCCTTTCTTCTAGCGGAGCCAGCAGAATACTATCGTATGTGTTCACAGTGTTGTCTCCTAGCTTTATTTTGTTGTACCAGCCTTAAGCAAATCCTCGGCAATCAAAGCCGCCCCCAAGGCGCCAATGAGTTGGGGATCAATATCTGTTGGTACTATGATTTCAGTACCCAACTCTTGCTCCAGTGCATATTTGACTCCGCTGTTTTTAGCGACACCGCCAGTCATCATTACAACGGGTTTTACTCCTAATCGATTAGCCATCGTGCCGACTCGTCCGGCTATAGAGCTATGCAAGCCGGCAATGATGTTCTCCTTGCTTTCTCCGGCAGCTAAAAGAGAGATAATCTCCGTTTGGGCAAATACGGTACACATGCTTGAAATTTTGCATATTTCAGTTGAAGCCGCAGATAAATTTCCAAGATCTTCAAGAGGTACGTGCAATACTAACTGGGCAGCTGATTCTAAAAACCGACCAGTGCCGGAAGCGCACTTGTCATTTATTACGAAATCGACCACTTTACCACTCGAATCTACCGATATCACCTTGGAATCCTGACCGCCGATATCAATGACAGTCTTGATATCCGGTGACACAAAGTGGGCGCCGCGTCCGTGACAGGTTATTTCAGTCACTGTCTTATCCGCAAAAGATGCACTTACTCTTCCATACCCTGTTACCACAGTGAACCCAAGCAAGGATTTATCATAACCGGAATCGATTATGGCGGACTCCATGATCTCCCGGCCTGCATGTGCCGGATTTGAACCGGTTGGTTCGATTCTGCCCAGCAGAAATTCGCCATTTTTCAGGATTACTGCTTTCGCTGTTGTGCTACCAATATCGACCCCGGCTACGATGTATTCTGTCATTGACAACCTCCTTATTTTGTTATCAGTTATCCTAATTCGGTAATAATCCCAATCTTGCCATTTCATCAGCAACATGCCCAAGGCCCAGCTGTTCGTACTTGGTTCTGGTTGGCCAACCGGTGATGGTATCCCAGCCGCGTTGCTTGTAATAATTATCTACCATTAAAGAAAAACCGCCTTCATCTATTATTGATCCCGTTGTTCCATCAGGGCGTTTGAAAAAAGGCAAAATCTCGTTAACTTCTTGCTCTCTGCTTCGGTCGTGATTTCGGATAAGCACTGCCCTTTGCAGATTTTTTAACCTCTCTCCGATGAAGTCCAGCTCTTCTTCAGAAGTATCCCGACCGGTAACTGCAGATAAAAACTTTGATTCAGCGCTGGAGAAATGAACAATAGGAAACGCCCAATCGCACAACGTAAGGGAGCATTTTATTTCTGAGCGATGCTCGTCCCAAATAGCCATCTTAGGCCCGATATCGCTTTTATAGGGATCTTTTTTAAATTTCTCCAGGTCATCAGCCTTTGAACGATGGTGTGTATCATTGTTGGAATCCCTGGTTTGAGTCATCCAGGTTAAGGCTCTGAGTAGCCAGTCGGGATAAGGTAGAGATGCATTTATGCCTCTACCGCTATAATGCGCGGCATACCCCCAAGCTTGCTGAAGGCTCACTGGTGTAGGCCGGTCAACTCCTTTATAGCGTCGAATACCTGTATATATGGTTTCGCCAAATTTTTCTTTTCCCAGGGTGCTTATTGCCCGGCTTGTTCCTTCAGCCAGTAAGTCACCGAAATCTTGCCTATATGCAATCTGGTTGAGTAGTTTTACCCACCATTCGGGCTTTTCTGGTTCTATGATTAAACCGGTTTCGCTTGCTGAAAAGAGACCTTCGTGTGCACACATTACCAGCCACGGAACCATTCCACCCAAGATTTCATACTGGTTCAAGCCCAAGTCATTGGTTAGCTCGATAACTTCAAGCCCTCTTTCAATGTTGTGTGACCACAATGGCCACTCGACTCCAGGTTCCTCTCCGTGATCATCGCTTTGCTGCCAGCCGGCAGCCAGTTTACCGATACAAGCAAAATCAGAACAATGGAATCCACCACGGGTTGATCTGGGAACATTTAACAATGCTGGCATGCAGTATCTATCGCAAGATTGAGAGCAAGAAAGTTTGAACCTCGGCCAGGGTATATTCTTGAGAGTTTGTCCAAAATATTCCAGATCCTCATACTGTGTCAGAGGATTTTTTGCTGGTATGCGGGCAATGTCACTGCGCCTTTGTAATAATTCAACAGGTCGAGCTATGCGAATTGAGCCCGATCCCTTTACGCTTATTGCTTTAAGATTCTTGGAACCAGCGACTCCTCCAAATCCGCCCTGGCCAGCTGCATTGCCGCTGTCGGTAAGCATAATTGCAATTCTGGATTTTTTCTCACCTGCTGGCCCGATTACCAGATTGCACGAATCCTTTCCATGTATTCTTTTTAATTCGTGCTGGGTTGCGTAGATACCCAAACCCCACAAATACCGTGCATCCCTGATTTCAGCGTTACCATCAGTGATACATACGTAACAAGGTGAAGGAGCAGCTCCTCGAATAATAACTGCATCGAATCCACTGTATTTAAGTTTGGGGCCGAACCAGCCACCGATACCAGAATGTGAATACATCTCCGGTATGCTCTGCGGAGATACACCACCGACCTCCATTCTGCCCGAAGTGGGAGCTGGTGTACCCGTGAGCGGGCCAGTTGAAAGCATAAGGCAATTATCTGGGCTAAAAGCGCTTGTTCCTTTGGGAATATGCTCCCAAGCCAGACAATGCATTAGCCCTTTTCCGCCGATATATTCAAAAGCGTATTTCTCAGTAGCGATCTTTGAAATACGCCCGCTTCCCAAATCTATATCCAAAATATTTCCTGCCCAGCCATAAAGCTCGCTCAAATTATCTTCCCTCCATTTTCAGACATTGGGCAGGGCAAAACTCAATGCAGGCAGGTCCGGCTGGCCTGTTCCTGCACATATCGCACATTCGCACAATCTGTTGTTCAGGATCGAAACTGATTCTAGGTGGTTCCAGCGTACAGGCTTTAACGCATTCTTTGCAGCCTTGGGTACATTCATTGGAATTGATATAACGTATTCCTGATCCCCCTTCAATACACAACGCTTTATCTCTTTGAGGGCAGGCAAAATAACAGGAGGGATAATCGCATTGCAAACAGGTAAGTACTTGATAGGTCAGGCTATCTTCGTTTTTATTCAGCCATATGCGGCGTAGATTAGGGCCAACTGCACCATCATGAAAAACAGAGCAAACTAACTCGCAGGTCTCACAACCTGTGCAAACCGATTCGTTCGTTGCCGTTTGAGTCAATCGGTTATTAGGTTTAAGAACATTCGTAGAAACGGGGTTCCTTGAATACAGAGCTGCGGCACCACTTCCAGCTAATAAACCACCTGCAGCCAGACTGGCGTCTTTAATAAATTCCCTTCGGGTTATTTTACTCAAAACTATAGTATTCCTGAATATTATAAATGTTTTACGACAAACGTATCAGTTTTACATCAATAAAACAATTGCAGACCAATTTCGTCTGTTATTACAAGACCGCACTCCTCTTCGTGTCAAGTGATATTGTGGGAAACAATTGCTAGTGTGCTGTAGTGTTTTTTCTTCGAAGTAGAAGAAAAACAATGGTACCGATAATAGCTACAGATGCCACTACGATTAAAATTACAGGCAAAGAACTTGAAGGTTGACTCGGATTTGCTCCTTCGAGTACAACAAAACTGCCTTCCAGCCCATTGACATCGACTGAATACTCCCCGGGAGTATCCTTGGAGATTTTGAATTCGATGCTACCGGTGCCTCTTGGATTTATTCGTGCTGACTTTTCTTCTTCTTCAATGCCGTTTACTTTGAGAACGGCTTCATATGTTCCATCAACACTCGCAGTATTCTTAATTTGAACAATAACAGTAGTTGTTTCCCCGGCATAGATTTCTTCGGGTGACACTTCAAGGCTTACCATGAAATCTGCCTGGGCTTCTGTGGTTCCTGCTTCAATCTGTATAGTAGCTGCCATAAACATCATCACAAGCAACAAGGCGATAAAAAATACCCGTTTTAATACCCTTTCATTAATAGCCATTATTTTCCCCCTATTCTATCCTTCATCATCCACAGGCCACGGCGGAGGAGCCCAGGGTTTGGGATTGTATTGCAAGGCCTGAAAATCGTCTTTAAGTGCATTGACAATTGGCCATGTATTCAAAGAAATAGCCCCAGTTCCGTCACAAGTTTCGCAAGGGACTTCTCCTTTTAATAATTTTGGTTGTACTTCTGTTCGGTGTGGTTCATCATGTCCAGCCTGGAAGGAAATCCTGTAGGTGATCGTCCAGGATTCATTGCCGGGGATTTCTATGACTGTATATTGCCGGTCTATAAGCTGGCCATCCTTAAAATCTATCAGGTGCATTAACAGCCAGCCCGTTGCATCATTTGGCCCGCTGTTTTCTACGGACAAGTCGATCAGAAAATTGTAGATAAGGAACAAACCGCAGGCATCTCTGGTTACAGGTAGCTCAGTGGTTTCTATTCCTGTAATTCTGACATGCTCCATTTCGGGGTAGGAATATACAAAACTTTCTCCTTCGCATACTGGACAGCCGGTTTTAATCAGCGCGGTTATTCCTATCAAGGGGACAAGAGTAAAAAAGGCAATATATTTCTTTTGAATTCTGATATTTGTCAGTAATTTCATCACAATGTCCCACACGAACGAATACTCTTCAAGTTGCTATCCATCACTTCTATGCTACAACCAAAGAATTACAAAATCAATAACCATCCTTGCATGACTCCAGCTTTATTAAGGTGGGGGAGGGTTAGCCTCCCCCACCTTAATAAAAATTAACGAATTTGTATCAGACTATTTATGCTAAAGAAACTATTGCCCGCTTGACCAGAGTTTTGGTCAGTTGGATAAGCCATTTGTTATAAGGGAGAGGCACTGCCCCCTTCACAGCTTCTGTAGCTACTGCTTCAGCATTGGTTTCGTTGATTGCTTTACCCTTAAGTGCATTCTCTGCCCCAGTAACACGCCATGGCCGGGTAACACAGCCGCCAAGTACGATTTTACAATCGTTGACATTAGAGCCTGACATGGTAGCCACGATAGCAACGCAGGACACTGGGAAGTCGAAAGACTTTCTTAAAGCGTACCTTGAATAAATCTGCTTGGTCCCGGAAGCTGGTGCGGGTACCTGGATTTCGGTAACCAATTCATCGGCACCCAAATTATTGCCCAGGGCAGTATAAAAGTCGGCAATCGGGATACTTTTTTTGTTGGTTACAATAGTTGCCCCAAGAGCAGTCAGCGGAATAGCGGTGTCGGAAGGGAAGGGAGAAAAGCATCCTTGACCGCCAAGAATAGCATGATAAGTATTATTCCCTGGAACCGCCTGGCAAATCACCCCGCCTTTTCTGAGACAGTGGAAGTAGTTGTTGGCAGCCCGATAATACCAGCACCTGGATTCTTGGCACAGATTACCGGCAATGGTGCCCATGTTCCTTATCTGAGGAGTGGCAACCCTTCCGGCAGCTTCGGCCAAACAGCTCCATTTGCCCTTGACTACGGAAGACTCATTAATATCGGTTAGCCTGGTAAGAGCACCAATTTTCAATACGCCGCTTTCTTCCTTGATGTAATCGAGGTTGGGTATGTTTTTCAGGTTGACAACCGTTTCCGGCTGTGTTGGATTGATGTAGTCTATTAACGTAGTGAGTAAATCGGTTCCTCCAGCCATAAGAGTGGCTTTACCTGCACCTTTGAGGCTGGCTGCTTCAGCAACTGTCGCTGCATTTACGTGTTTAAAAATATTCATCTTATTTACCTCCTTAAGCCTTTCCAAGCGCTTTGAGAATTTTCCACGGAGTAAACGGAGGTTCTTTAATCCATACGCCGATGGCATTGTAGATGGCGCAGGCTATAACGCTATATTGGGAAGCGACAGGTTCTCCAGCGCCGGTTGCCCCGTAAGGGCCAAGACCGCTAACACCTTCTCGAAGGACTTCCTGCAGAGCGTCATAAGGAATATCCAGGCTGGCTGGCCAGCGGTGATTAAGGAAGTTTGGATTCAAGCTGATGCCAGTTTCCCGATCGTAAATATGTTCAGCGAAGAAAGCTTGCCAGAACATATGATAGAGACCTGCCCATGCCTGGGCATGAGCACCATCGTAATAAATTACTCGTCCTATATCGGTAACTGCAGTCCATTTCAGTACTTCAACTTCGCCGCTTTCAGTATCAACGGCCACTTCGGCACCAGCGGCACAAGGGACCCTTTGGTTGGCAGGTGTTCCCGCTTTCCACGGGCCAACATCGAATTGAAGCACTGGATTCCAACCGGCTGAAGCTCGCCCGATAATTCTCTGATTTCGTGCGCAAACTTCTTTGTGAGTGATAGATTTGGAAGGATTGGATTTAAGGAATATCTTGCTATCCCGGGCATCCAGGTCTTCGGGGTTTACTTGCGGATCAAACATCTTAGCGGCTGCTTTAAACAGCTGCTCCCGTGCATCCCGTGCGGCTATGGTAAAAGCTGCACCGGCCTGGTTGGTGTTGGTACTACCAGCCTGCATGCCACCATCGGCAGTGACAGCTGTTGCGCCCCAATCGCCAGTCTTTACATCGTCATACTTGAGGCCCAACGTTTCAGCTACAAAGTGGCAGTGGGCTGTATTGGTACCACAGGAAGATCGGGCGATGCCGGCATTTATAAAACAGGTGCCGTCTGGTCTGAGTGTAATGATAGCACCTCGACCGGAGCCATATCCGCCGTGACCATCAAGATGCCCGGTCACTGCCATGCCATGCTTACGGCCGTCATCAAGGGTTCTGGCGCCCGGGGCATGTTTATTAGATGCGTAGCCGATGGCTGCCGCTGAATCCAACAGGCATTCTCTTAATGTGTTGAAGGAAAATGCTACGCCACTGTCCTGATCTGGCTCCTCAATAGTCAGAATATTTTTCAACCTGAAGTCTAACGGATCCATACCCAGCTTTTCGGCCATGGCGTCCAGAGCGGTGTTCATCAGGAATGCTCCTGGTGGGTGCTGAACGCAGCGGTAATAGCCTGACGGGGGAGCATTGGTGATAACTCCGGTAACTTTAAAGTTGGCATTTGGGCACCGAAAACCAATTTGCAGACAATCTGGCAGAGCGTTATAAGGAGGGCTGGGATTGGTGCCGCCATCTCCCCAGAACTGGGCGTCGATAGCAGTTAGCGTACCATCACTTTTAGCTCCCAGTTTTATTTTGGACTTGCAGGCAAAATGAGTTACGCCACGGAAAAAGTTATCTCGTTTGTCCGTATGCAGGCTGACTATTTTGCCGGTCTTCTTGGCCAATGCGGCTGCAACGGCTTGTACTGCAGCCCGGCCACCGCCGAAACCGCCGCCGGCAGCATGGGTAAACACACGAACTTTATTGTGCGGCAGAGAGAAAAAGCCTGCAAAACCGCTATGTTCACCGTGAGGATTTTGGGTATCTACCCAAGCATGCAGAATATCGTCCTGCCACCAGGCAGTGGTATTGCCGCCACCCATGGGGGCATTTTGCCAACGATTGGTCCACCCTGATTCATCTTCAATAGTGACATCGGCTTGCGCAAAGCCGGCTTCAACATCACCGCGAACGATATCGGTTCTGAGGGTGGTATTACCGTCCGGGAACAATCCTACCAAGGGAGCACCGGGTTCCATTGCCTCATCCGGATCAACAACATGGGCTCTGGTCTCGTATGTGACTTTGATCAATGTCAGTGCGTGAGCAGCAGTGTTTTCGTCCTTGGCTGCAACAGCAGCTACTGCATCACCAACATGGAATTTGACCTCGGACCAGCCGGGAACATCTTCGTGGGTTACTACAGCTTCGACGCCATCAAGTTCCAATGCTTTGCTGGCATCAATGCTGACTACTTTAGCATGGGCGTGGGGGCAGCCTAAAATTTTAGCATGCAGTTTCTGCCCCATGAAAAGGTCGTTTGGAAACTCGATAGTACCAGTAACGCATTCTACGGCTTGCTGATCGATATTTCCTGGCTTACCTATTACAGTTAATTCATCAGCCATTTTAAGAACCTCCCTCATAGATCGACTGGATATTGCGGTTCATGTTTCCACATGCGCAAATATGGCCGGATACAGCCTCGGCTACTTCTTCAAGGAGCGGATTCGGATTTTTTTCAAGTAGTGCAACGCCGGTCATCAGGAAACCAGGGGTGCACATGCCGCACTGGAAACCGCGGTTCTTTATGAATGAACGCTGAAGGGCGCTAAGTTCACCGTTGACTTTCAACCCTTCAACTGTCCTGATTACGGCACCGTCAGCTTCAATAGCTAACACCAGACATGAATATACCGTTCGGCCATTCATTATTACTGTACAAGCACCGCATTCACCTCTCCAGCAGGGCACTTTGGTTCCCGGCAGCAGGCATTTCTCTCTAAGGGTGTAAGCCAATGTCCACTGGGGCTCGACTTTTAGTATGTAGTTGGTGCCATTCACATTCAGGGTTATTAAACCTTCGAGCCCTCCGCCTCCTTCCCCGTGCTGGGATTCCAGATGGGTTTTTAACGCCGCAAGAGTATCAAACTCCTGGGAATCGTAGGGGCATGCATACTTGGTTACCGTTCCACCTGCAACGGTGGTGGTTATCGTTTTGGTGACCGTTTCACCATTGCCACAGCCGGAGAGCAATATGGTTGAACCGACTGCAGTGCCGCCGACAACAATACCGGCGTTTTTTATAAATTGCCGGCGTGAGATTTGCCCGTCTTGGATTACCTTTTCTTCTTCAGGCATTTAGTTGGTTCCCTCCTTAATTTAATAGAAACTTCCTTGGTCGATGAACGAAGATTTGTTTTTTGCCAGGCGCTACCTCCTTTACTGGACTGAGTGCCGTTAATGTGAATAGCCCTTACTTTTTTCCCAATATTCCACCATTTGTTGAATAAAACCATCGTAACATTGGCCTGGAGCGCGGCAACGGTCTATCATCTCCTTGGTAGAAATTCTGAGGCCAATAGTGCTTCGCTTGTATTTGTGCGGTCTTGCTCTTTCAGGAAATTTTGTTTCCATTGCTTTCTCCTTGGCTTTATTTATTTTTTTAACGCACTTTTTGCGCTGCCAGGTTTTATCTTATTCAATGATTCAACTCAGGTTTCTGTTTATGTTGAGAAGAGGTGAAATGTCATTAAACCAGCAGCTTAAAGCCTGAACAGGCCTAATAGCTTGGTTTTCCGCGGTAATAATGGCTAACAATGGTGGCTGCACTACAAATAACCTTTTATGCAAACTTATTAGCCTTTTAAGCCAAGCTATAACTTTGCTTCATAGCCGTATGCAAATATATCACGTGGTACATTACTAAATTGTTACAATCTGGTTGTTAGATATTACTATTTAGTAATAAACGAGCTATCTTGAGAATTTATTAATCGAGGAAAAGCATCAGGATGAATGTAGGTGGAATTTTATTAACACGATCAAAAGAGGCTGTATTGCGCTCACTGAATAGTACTAGCAATTACAGATAACTAGTATAAATATCCGGGGGGGTGACATTTTTACTAAACACTTGAAGTGGCATGACCTGGACCCTTACAAAGTATTGACTTTTTTCTTCCAGATATTATAATGGATTTTAGGAGGGGTTTGGATCAACCCTCCAATACCGGAAAGGAGGTTGTGCGATGGAGATCATTGCTGTGTTGTGCCGCAGAAAATTTCCTTGTAGTTGCTCCTTGCTGGTGAGAGGCGGGGTCGGTTAGCATCACCGGTGAGGAGCGGAAGAAGGCTCTCGAGCCTCTCGCTTAAATTGCGCTCCAGCTTATAAAGGGGGCCTCTGGCGGTTGCCAGTATGGAGGGGTAGGGAGCGAAGAGGTAAGTTGCATATCAATAAGTAGCAACGGGCTCCGTGGATATCCACGGAGCCCGTTTATTAATTAGAGCATTTGCTATAACTTGAGGTATCCTGATCTATGTAATGGCAAGGATCAGAAGGGCAATAGCGATAAAAAGCACGGTAAGCACTATTGTAAGATTAAAAAGGGTTTTTTCGATGCCACGGCGGGTTCGATAAACGGTATCTGCTTGCCCGAATATCCCTCCCAGACCACCTCCGCGCACTTGCAGGAGAAGAACCGCAATTAGCGCTACCGAGATGATTATCTGGGCTACCAATAAATAAGTTTGCATATGTTAACTTTCCTCCAGTTTGCGTTTAATAATATCCGCGGCAATTTCTGGATTAGCTCTTCCTCTTGTAACTCTCATCATTTGGCCGATCAAGAACTTCAAGGCTTGTTCTTTGCCGGCTTGATAATCTGCTACTGCGGATGCATTAGCTTTTATGATTTGAGCTGCAAATTCATCCAGTTCCTGAGAGCCGCTGATCTGGGTTAATCCTTTTTCTGCAACCAAAACGCCTGCGCTTTTGCCGGTAGTGTACATTTCTTCAAGCACTGTTTTGGCGGTTGCCATGCTTATTGCGCCGCTGCCTTCCAACTTCAGCAGCTCAGTTAATTCTTCTGCTGGTAACTTTGTACTAAAGATGTCAAAATCAATAGCTTGAGCATTTACGATACCTGAAACAGGTCCGGCTATCCAGTTGGCAACTTCTTTTGCAGAGCGTGCGGAACGTTTTAATACTATTTCGAAATAGTCTGCCGTTTCTTTACTTGCAGTAAGTATTCCGGCATCGTAATCTGATAATCCAAATTCATTAATAAACCGCTCGCATCGTTGATCGGGGAGTTCTGGCATGCGCTGCCGGATTTCTTCCACCCATTCCCGGTTGACTTCCAGTGGAGGCAAATCCGGTTCTGGAAAATACCGGTAATCATGTGCATATTCTTTGCTGCGCTGGCTAACGGTTTGGCCGGTCTCTTCCACCCAGCCGCGTGTTTCCTGAGATATTCTTTCACCATTTAAAAAAGCCTTTTCTTGGCGTTCACGCTCATATTCGAGTGCACGGTACACGGCTTTAAGGCTGTTCATATTCTTGACTTCGACTTTAGACAGTAACTCTGTTGAACCTTTAGGCCGAATTGAAATATTCGCATCGCAACGGAAACTGCCTTCTTCCATGTTGGCAAGAGAAACTCCCAAATAGCGTAAAATGCTTCTGAGTTTAATAAGGTAATTGCGGGCTTCAGCAGGGGAGCGCATGTCAGGCTCACTCACTATTTCCATAAGCGGAACCCCACTTCGATTGGCATCGACCAAGGAGTATCCGTTGCTACCGGTTCCGCGGTGGAGAAGCTTGCAAACGTCTTCTTCAAGATGGACACGGGTAATGCCGAGCCGGCGTGTCTTCCCATCGGTTTCAACTTCCATCCAGCCACCAAGGCCAAAAGGTTCATCGTACTGGCTGATCTGGTAACCTTTTACAAGGTCTGGATAAGAATAATTCTTGCGATCAA
>JAQUNW010000010.1 GCA_028717385.1 Dehalococcoidales bacterium
CCAAACGGTTTTTAGCTTTGTGGTGGAGCCGGCGGGATTCGAACCCGCTACCTTTTGACTGCCAGTCAAACGTTCTCCCAAGTGAACTACGGCCCCTCAAGAACAAAAACCGGTTATAACTTTAACAAAAACAGATCGATATAGCAAACCGCGTGGCTATTCCAGAACAACACCGGTGCCGTATGCAAGTACTTCCGCTGCATTCTGCATTACCATGGCAGTACCAAATCGAAGCCCGATGATTGCGTTGGCGCCTATCAACGTGGCATCTTCTATCATTCGCTTCAGAGCTTCTTCTCTGGCATCTGCCATCATTTCAGTGTACTCAGTAATCTCTCCGCCTACAATGCCCCTGAGACCGGCAATGATGTCTTTGCCCAGGTGTTTAGCACGGATGGCTGATCCTCTTACTATGCCTACACTGCTCGCAATGGTCTTTCCGGGTATAAATTCAGTAGTTAACCATTTTGGTTTTTCCTCACCTTTTTCTTCTTTCGATTTGATGAAACGATCTCTGATGAGGGCTGCCAGGAGAATGACAAAACCAGATCCAATAGCACCAACTCCAATCCTGATTAACAGTGGTATCTGTGGATCGCCGAAAAAGCCTTTTAATGCCCAACCCCCCAGGAGCAAAGCTCCGGCCAGAATGAGCCCAAGGCTAAACTTCTGCAGCATATCAACCCCCTACTGTGCTACTTAAAATTCCAGGTGGTGCCCTCAGGTTTGTCCTCTATAACAACTCCAAGATCGTCGAGCTTGTTGCGTATTTCATCCGCCAGAGCATATTGCTTTTCCTGGCGTAATCTTTTACGGATAAAAACAAGAAGGTCAACAAACGGTTTGACTTCAGCGGGTTCTTCTCTTTGTTGATTGAGTGTCAGCCCCAATACGCCAGCAAGTTTGATAAGCATCTGCTGTGATTTTGCAATATCAGAACCCGCGTCTCTGCTGGTATTTATCTGGCGCGCCAGATCGAATAAGACCGATACTGCTTTTGGTGTATCAAAATCATCGTCCATCGCCTGGATGAAAGCGTCTTCAAAGGTTTTTAAATTCAGCTCACATGATAAGGAGCCTTGATTTTCCAGATGGGCTGCCTTGGCAAGGCGCTCGGCACCCTTTTGCGATGCTTCAAGTGCCTGCAATGAATAGGTCAGCGGATTACGGTAATATGAGCTTATCACGAAAAGACGAATACCATCAGCAGAAAAAGTCTTCAGAGCCTCCTTGATAGTTACCAGGTTCCCGAGGGATTTGCTCATTTTTTCTTCACCCAACTTCAGGAGCCCGTTATGCAGCCAGTAGCGTACAAAAGGTTTTACGCCAGTGGCACATTCTGATTGGGCTATTTCGTTTTCGTGATGAGGGAATATCAGATCCTGGCCTCCCCCGTGAATATCTACACTTTCGCCCAAGTATTTTAAAGCCATGGCGCTGCATTCCATGTGCCACCCAGGCCTGCCGGGTCCCCATGGGCTAGGCCAGGACGGCTCTCCCGGTTTGGAGGCTTTCCACATGACGAAATCCATGGGGTGCTCTTTTTCATCGCCGATTTCAATCCGGGCACCAGCCATCATATCTTCCAGTTTGCGACCTGACAATTTTCCGTAATCCGGCATCGAGGTCACCCTGAAATATACACTTCCGCTGCTGGCTTTGTATGCATGCCCCTTGTCTATGAGATTCTGTATCATTTCAATCATTTCAGGTATTTCACGGGTAGCTTGCGGAAAATCGTCCGCCGGCCGGATGTTTAATGCTGACATGTCTTCCACGAAGCTGGAAAAGAATTTTCCTGCCAGCTGTTCCGTGGATGTGTTCTGCCCTAAGGCGCGATCAATAATTTTATCGTCAATATCCGTTACGTTTTGAATATAACGGACGCGATAACCCTTGTATTCAAGATATCTGCGGATAACATCAAAGGTAATGTAGCTCATGGCATGGCCGACATGAGCATCCATATATGGAGTTACCCCGCAAACATACATGTTTACTTCCCCTTCTTTATGAGGGATAAAATCTTCTTTTTTGCGGGTAAGAGTAGAATATATTTTCATGCGTTATTCACCAGTCAGTGTAGATATCGCCAGGGCAGCTATACCTTCTTCCCTACCGACAAATCCCAACAGGTTGGCGGTACTGGCTTTTACGCTTACGCGTCCTGCTTCTATTCCAATGGCTTTGGCAAGATTGGCGCGCATTTGGTCAATGTAATCGCGCAAACGTGGCTGTTCAGCTACTACTGTAGAATCAACGTTATGAATACGGAATCCTCTTGAGCCAAGCTTGGCTACTACATCTTCCAGCAATTTAAGGCTGGATATATCTTTATATACCGGATCCCCGGGAGGAAAGTGCATTCCAATATCGCCCATGGCAGCGGCGCCCAGAAGGGAATCGATTACGGCGTGGGTTAGTGTATCGGCATCACTCCAGCCGATAAGGCCTTTGTCAAACGGCACATGTACTCCGCCGAGGATCAGCTTGCGGTCAGGTGCAAGCCTATGGCAGTCGTAACCAATACCTGTTCTCATTTTACGCCTCCTCGCTTTCTGATTAGAATTTGGATAAGCTCCAGGTCGCTTGGAGTGGTGACCTTAATATTATCATAAGAACCTTCAGTCAGGCTAACCTTACCGCCTGCTATTTCTATAATCTGAGCATCGTCAGTAACATCACCGGTTACCCTCTGATAAGCCATTCGTATTAAGCTGGTTTGAAAAGCTTGCGGCGTCTGAACTGCCCGCAAGTCTTCTCTTGGAAGGGTCTTATTAACAAAACCGTTATTTTCAGTTTTTATAGTATCAGTAACTTGAACCACCGGGATGCAGGCACCAGTTTTCTCGGTACCTGCTGCTACTCGTTCAATTAGTGTAGTGGTGATGTTAGGCCTGGCTCCATCGTGGATAAGGACGATCTCTCCAGTGACTTGTTTGAGTCCTTCCTGAACTGAGTCCTGGCGTCTGTCTCCACCGTGAATTATTGCCGTTACTCGGGAAAAACCTTCTTTTTCTACTAATTTTCTGCCTATTGGGAGGTTGGACTGGTTTAATACGATGATAATCTCATCAATCGGTGGGCTCTGCTCGAAAGCCAGCAGTGACCAGTAAAGGAGGGGTTTGCCGCACAAGTCCGCGAATAACTTGTCAGTTCCGCCCATCCTGCGGCTGATTCCAGCCCCTAGTACGATAGCAGAGATCTTTTTATTGCCAAGCAAACTATCCAGCCTTTCCTGAGAGCCCCAGGCGAATGGCTTCTCTTAAGGTTGATACTGTAATTAGTTGAATACCTGCGGTCTTGGCGTTTTTTGCACCCTTTTCTGGTACTATACATTTTTTAAAGCCAAGCCGGGCTGCTTCTGACAGGCGGCGATCTAGTCGGGGTACTGCTCGTATTTCTCCGGAAAGTCCGACCTCTCCTATTGCAGTTAAGTCCGGTAATACCGGACAATCCCGATAACTTGAGGCAATTGCCAGGGCAATAGCCAGGTCCGCTGCAGGTTCGGTAATTCGTATTCCGCCGGTGGCATTGGCAATAACATCTTCTTTACCCAGCTTCAATCCACAGCGCCGCCCTAGTACAGCGGTCAGCATGAGCAGGCGCCCATAGTCTATTCCATTGGCAACTCTTCTTGGTTGTCCGAATATCGAAGGGTTTGTGAGCGCCTGTACTTCTACAAGAAGGGGACGACTTCCTTCAAGGGTAGGCACAACTGCCGAACCAACGGTATCTGCCAGACGTTCAGAGAGAAAAATTGCTGAAGGATTTGGTATTTCTGCCAAGCCTTCAGTGAGCATTTCGAATATTCCTACTTCATTAGTCGAGCCGAAGCGATTTTTTACTGAGCGCAGAATTCGGTATGCCTGAAAAGGCTCACCTTCAAGGTAGAGGACTGCATCTACCATATGCTCTAGTACTCGGGGGCCGGCTATAGTGCCGTCTTTGGTTACATGGCCTGTGATAAACACCGGGCAATTACTCGTTTTAGCCCATGCCATCAGCTTTTGGGTGGATAGCCGGAGCTGGTTAAGGCTGCCAGGCAGCGTTTCGGCTTCCGGACAGTATACTGATTGTATTGAATCAACCACTAGCAATACTGGCTTCAGGATTTCCGCTTGACCGAGTATCAATTCCAATTCGGTTTCTGCAGCAAGAAACAACTCATCCCCCTTGATTCCAAGGCGATGCGCTCTCAGCTTTACCTGGCGTGGTGTTTCTTCGCCACTAATGTAAATCACCCTGCCTTTGGTTTGGCTAACATTGGAAGCAGCCTGGAGAAGTAAGGTTGACTTACCTATTCCCGGCTCACCGCCAATAAGCACTAGAGAGCCGGGGACTATCCCTCCCCCCAGAACCCGGTCGAGCTCATCTATTGATGTAGTGAATCGTTCTTCTTCTCCAGTCTTGATCGAAGGCAGGGTTAAAGGAGAGGGCACTTCGGAGGGGAGAATACTTGAAAGCCTGGATCTCTCTAAAGGTTTTTCCAGAAAACTGTTCCATGCTTCACAGGCAGGGCATTTTCCCAGCCAATTCGGGCTTTGGCGCCCGCACTCCTGGCAGATAAATATACTTTTGGATTTAGCCATGAAATGACTTTATCTTAAAAACGGTCGTAACGCAAGTAATCTGGTTTGTTGCGCACAAATTGTGGTTTTTTAAGCGGTAAAGCCAGGGAAATAGCTGTTGTTATCTCTTAATTGCGGGTCATGATGGTTGTAAATGTAATTGGAGGTGTCTATAATAGATCCTTATGACTTCAACAGCTATGGAATTTAACCGTATACTCGTTCCCGTTGCTGGAACAAAAGCCGATGAAGCAGCTATGGAGCTTGCCTGTTGTCTCAGCCGTGGGAAAAAACAGGCCGAGATCTTTGCAGTTCATGTCATTCCGGTAGATCGCTCCCTTCCGCTGGATGCTGAGATAAGCAACGCTATTGACCGCGCTGAAGATTTGCTGGAGCATGTTACCAGTGAAGCTGAAACCAAAGGTTATGATGTAGATTCCGATATCCTCCAGGCTCGGGAGGTAGGGCCAGCTGTGATAGAAGAGGCGATTTCTAAGAAGGCTGACCTTATTTTAATTGGAGTGTATTATAAACGGCATTATGGGGAATTTTGTCTGGGTGACGTTGTTCCATACGTTTTAAAGAATGCTCCTTGTCCGGTACTGGTGTACCATCAGCCCCAGGAGGATCAGTCCGAAGCGTGAAAGCGGTTATTATGGGATGTAGCCGAGTAGGCGCCCGGCTGGCAGAAATGCTTTCCGAAGACCAGTGCCAGGTTACTGTTCTGGATATAGATCCTTCCAGCTTTAAGCGGCTTCCTCAAAATTTCCAGGGAACTGCTCTTTTAGGCAACGGTCTGGATGAAGCCACCCTTATCAAGGCAGGAATTGAGATGGC
This sequence comes from Dehalococcoidales bacterium, assembly GCA_028717385.1. Classification (NCBI taxonomy): domain Bacteria; kingdom Bacillati; phylum Chloroflexota; class Dehalococcoidia; order Dehalococcoidales; species Dehalococcoidales bacterium. The sequence continues at coordinate 5,409 of JAQUNW010000010.1, forward strand.
AGATGCTTTTGTTGCGGTAACCCAGGGGGATAACCGCAACATCATGGCCAGTCAGATTGCCCGTCATATATTTAAAGTGCCCAGAGTGGTTTGCCGTGTATACGATCCATTGAGAAGAGATCTTTACAGCGAACTCGGACTGGTTACCATCAGCTCAACAACAATTGTAGCTCATATGGTGAAGGAAAAGTTGTTTGGTTAAGGGAGTCATGTGTATATAATTATTGTGGGTGGCGGGCGTCTGGGTTTCAAACTGGCGCAATCGTTGCTCGGCGAATCACACGAGGTCTTGGTGATTGATAAACGTCAGGAACTGGTTGACAGGATAGTTGCCGAGATGGGCAGTGTAGCGATAGTTGGTGACGGGTGTGAGGGCAAGACTCTGGAAACTGCTGGTGCCAGCCGGGCAGATATGTTCATTTCTCTCACCAGTGAGGATGAAGATAATCTGGTTGCCTGCCAGATTGCCAAGCACAAATATAAAATCCCTCGAACAATCGCTAGAGTTATGGACGAGAGAAATGAGCCGCTTTTTAAAGTTTTAGGTATAGATATTATTATCAACAGTACCAATATTATTTTGGAATACGTAATGCATGAACTCCCGTCCCCGCCGGTAATGCACCTTCTTCAGGAGCGTGGTCGGGGCTATGAAGTTGTTGATATAACCATTCCGCCTTCATCGGGGGCAATCGGAAAGACTATTAAAGATATCGCATTGCCGAAAGGTGCAATAGTTGCCTTGATCATTCGTAAAGATGCCTCTCCGGTGCTTCCACAGGAGGAAAGCCGGTTTGAGGAGGGTGACCAGGTAATCGTAGCAACCAGCCCCGAAAATGAACCGCTTCTTCGCGCTGTACTCACAGGAAAGTAGCCCAACCTTGACTTTGGTTTTACTAATAATATAGCCTTTATATTATTAGTAGTCCTGTAATATAACCTTCTTGTTTCTGGGGGGTCTTTCAATGCGCAAATCTGCTTCATTTTTCCTTTTATTATCTATCGTTATGTTCTGTCTTCTCGGTGCCTGCAGTCAAGCCGAACTGATTGAAATCCGTTTTGACGAGCAATTACCACCCGCGTTAATGGGAGAAGTATACATTGATGGGGAAGTGAATGTTCCCGGTCTCTATCCTCTAAAAAAACAGGACACGCTTGAAGATTTGCTTGAATCGGCTGGAGGTATGCAAAGGGGTGGAGATGGTATACACTGCCGGATTTATTTTGAATCCGATCAAATGACTGCGAGTGAGCAAAAAGTAGATCTGAACCGGGCCTCTGAATGGCTGCTGGAAGCTTTGCCCGGGATAGGTCCTGGTACTGCTCAAAAAATTGTTTCTTACCGCTCTCAATATGGTCCTTTCCGCCATGTGAAAGAACTGATGAATGTGACTGGTATTGGGGAAGCAACTTACATCAAGCTCTCCGATAAAATAACAGTCCTCGATATCTCGGAGTAAACGGGTGAAGCTTCTATGGCTATACTCCTTGTACTTGGCTGGAATTATTGCCGGGAGCAATTTTGAAATCTCCTGGCTGGTGTTGCCAGCCAGCTTGCTGCCGTTGCCTCTGGTTTGCTTCAAGCGCGCCAGGAAAGTGGCTCTGTGGGGAAGTTTAAGCTTGTTACTGTTAATCGCTGGGCTGGCTTCATCATCGCCTCATGCCATAGGAGCAGGGCTTGAGGTTCTTGCTTGGTATAATAATTCAGGAATAGTGACCATCAATGCAACTATCGACCGAGACATAGAAATTCGTGATTCCTCGCAGCATTTGCACCTGGATTGTAGCCAGGTCAGCAGTCAAGGGGTAAATCGCAGCACCACCGGGCATCTACTGGTTTACACTTCACGTTACCCTGAATACAAATATGGGGATGAACTGCTGATCACGGGAAAGCTGGAAAAACCTCCGGTGTTTAAAAATGAAATTACCGGAGAGGTAGAGTTTGATTACGCTTCTTATTTGGCGAACCAGGGGATTCTTTCGATAATGGTCTATCCAGAAATTCAAGTAATATCGGCTAATAATAGCAATTTCTTTTTGTCTGGCTTGTATGATATCAAACAAAAACTGGCATTTTCTATTGAACGTGCTCTACCGGAACCCAGTTCGTCCCTTGTGTGCGGAATTTTGCTCGGTCAAAGGTATAAAATACACCAGGATATACAGGATGACTTCAGCCGTACAGGAGCTTTTCATCTTTTAGCAATCTCTGGCCTCCATTTGGGGATCATTGCAACGATGACCCTAAGTTTGGGGCGTGCTGTCTTGGGCAGGCAAGGCTACATCTATATTTTTCTGGCACTGACTGCCATCTGGTTGTACGCTATCGTTTCCGGATCGGGCGCACCGGTAATACGAGCAGCAGTAATGGCAAGCATTTTTCTTTTAGCCGAATTGGCAGGCAGGCAAAAAAGTGCATTACCTGCACTGGCACTTGCAGCATCTATCATGGTTGCTATCGATCCCAAAATAATAAATACGACTTCATTCCAGATGAGTTTTTCTGCAATGGCAGGAATTATGCTGTTTTATTCTAGTATCAGGTCATGGGGACAAAAAATTCTTTCAAGGCTGTTTGGAGAGAAGCGCAAGCTGCCGGCTTTGGCAGGCTTAATCATAGATAGTTTATCGGCAAGCTTGGCAGCTACAATTTTTGTATTACCGTTAACGTTGCATTATTTCGGAATATTTTCTCCGCTAGGTCCGCTAGTTACGCTTTTACTTATGCCAGCCCTGATCCCGATAATTGCCATCTCAATGCCAGTTGCGGTGCTGGGGCTATTCTGGCCGACGGGAGCTATGGCGTTGGGGTGGTTGTGCTGGGTGTTTTCTAAATATACGCTTGTTGTCACCGAGTGGTTTTCTGGTTGGGATTCATCATACGCAGAAAACATCACCTTCTCCGGTTTTTTGGTGATAGTCTATTATAGTGGAATGCTGGCAGCCTATTTGGTCGCTATGATATGGAAGAGAACAAAAAAACACCCGGTTGCCAACCATCAGATGGAAACCGGGTGACACAATCAGGGTACATCAATACCAAATTGGCAAAGCGTTTATTGCTGCTGCTTCTGTGCTTGCTGGTATTGATTCTGTCTGCTGGTTGCCGTCGGAGCGAACATCTGGAAATCAGTTTTCTGGATGTAGGACAGGGAGATGCAGTGCTTATTTCGCAAGGTAATACACAGATTCTGATAGACGGTGGGCCGAGCCCCGGAGTATTACTGCGCCAGCTTGCTGGCAAAATGTCTTTTTTTGACAGGAATATTGAATTGGTTGTGCTTACGCACCCGCATGCTGATCACATCAATGGTCTACTTGGAGTCCTGCGTCGTTATGATGTATCACAGGTGATTTTTCCGGCAACAGGTGATGTACTGGAAGGTTACGATGGTTTGGCTTATGAGGAATGGCTAAAGCTGATTCAAGAAAAGAAGATTCCTTCGACCATTGCCTGTGAAGGAATGAGTTTTTGTTTGGGTGAGGCAAATTTTATGATTCTTAATCCTCAGAAAAACTTGCACACAGGAACAATTTCTGATGTAGACAACAATAGCATTGTTCTTGAACTAAGCGCAGGGGATTATAATTTCCTACTGACGGGTGATCTGATGTGGCAGGGAGAACTTGAACTTGTATTAGAGCGTAAAATCAGGCCTGTTAATATCCTTAAAGTTGCCCATCATGGCTCAAACACTTCTTCAAGCTTAGAGTTTCTTTCGGTTGCCAAGCCAGATATGGGAATAATTTGTGTTGGAGAAAATGATTTTGGCCATCCGGATAACACAATTATAGAACGAATTTCTTTCCATACCAGAGGTGGAGCTGTAATAAGAACGGATAAATGCGAAGGCATTACTTTCATAACCGATGGGCGGTCACTATGGGCTGAAGCAGACCTTTGCCGCTGAGCAGCAGGAATTATTAAGTAGTCATTCTCTGCTCCAACTGTTCCACAAACATATTTCATCCAGAGGCTTTCTCTGCTGTGGACTAACTGAGGAGTCTTTGGCAGGGTATCCCAGGGCAAGTAATATTTCAACCTTTTTACTTCCGGTAATACCGAGCACGTTCTTGGCTTTTACTTCATCAAACCACCCAATCCAGCAAGTGCCAAGACCGAGCTCAGCTGCCTTCAGAACGAAATGTTCCCCGGCGATACCGATATCTATCAGATGAAAGTCAGTTTTTCTGATAGCGCCACCGGCTCTGGGGAGCCATTGAGGATCAGATATTATCGCAACCAGAACCGGTGCTTTAGCGGCAAACATCGTCCCGCGGTAAATTCCGCTGAATGCTTCTTTGGCAAACTTTTCCTTTACAGCTTCATCATCGATAATTATGAATTTCCACGGTTGCGCATTGCAGGCAGATGGTGCGAGTCTGACAGCTTCGAGGCATTGTTTTATTATTTCCCGCTCAACCGGCTGCGGTGAGTACTTGCGAACACTTCTTCTGGTTGTTAATATTTCAGAAAATTCCATTTCTATCTATCCTTACTGTCCAGCATTATTGTAACCGGGCCTTCGTTGACAAGGTGTACCTGCATCATAGCCTGAAAGCGCCCGGTTTCAGTTTTAAGGCCACTTACGCGGCATTTATCTACAAAGACATTGAATAATGTTTCAGCCTGTTCGGGAGGTGCTGCCTGGGTAAAGCACGGCCGGCGGCCTTTTCTGGTGTCAGCCATCAGTGTAAATTGGCTGACAAGCAGCAGTTCACCCTGGATATCCGTAACAGAGAAGTTGAACTTGCCGCTGGCATCCGCAAAAATGCGCAGGTTTAGTAACTTGTTGGCCAGATAGTCAGCATCTTCTTCAGTGTCCCCCTCAGCAACGCCGACCAATATACATAAACCGTTAACGATGCTGCCCGTAGCTTCGTCTTCTACAACAACCCTGGCTGAGCTTACCCTCTGTATAAGAGCCTTCAATCTACCTTCTCCAGTTTAAAAACCACCGGATTAGCTGGATCGGGGCAGGCTACTACTGCCGTCCCTGGCTCTTTCTCCCAGGGGAAATTGCCTCCAAAGGCCAAAGCCTGGGCGAAAGGGAAAAGGGTATAGTGTGCCCATGCACACATTCCTGCCGGCGTTGCCTGTCCGATAATAAATACATTCCCTTCTTTATGTCCGGCTTCGCAACAGCCTTTTTGAGAGATTATTGTGGCTCTGATATCCACTCTTCCCGCACCTCCGTTCTAAAACTACAAGTGAATCAATTAATGGCCAAACGGACATACCGGATATTGGCATTTGGCACAATTCAGGCACAGCCCTCCATATCCGTGATCGATTATCTCTTCCCGGGTGATTATTTCTCCCGCGATAAGTCTTGGTAAAACTACATCAATGCCATTGATATTGAACAGCCCTCCAGCAGGGGCTCCCAGTATTGGAGTTCCGCCCAATACAGCCAATAAGCCCATAGCACCCGGCATGATTGGCATACCATATTTTATAATAGTGGCACCGGAGCGTTTTATGCCTTCCATGGTTACATCGTCTGGGTCTACGGAAAGTCCGCCGCAGGTAGCAATCAGCTCAGCTCCGTGGTTTTTCATATCTATTATTGCATTGGCGATTTCCTCTTCAATATCCGGAACTATCTTGGAGCAGCAGATATCTGCACCTAAAGGCAAGAGTTTTGCGTGCATAATGTCAATGAATTTGTCCTGAATAAGTCCATTATATACCTCGTTGCCAGTAACTACTATACCTACTTTTTTAATAACATAAGGTTTGACGTAGGCTACTTTACCACTGGAATTGGCAAGCTCTTCTATCTGCTGGATTTTTTCTTCTTCGATATAGAGAGGAATGGCTTTTGCCCCGGCTATAACTTGCCCGCTGCTGACTGGAGTGTTATCGTGCAGGGTAGCCACAGTGATATTCTCAATGCTGTTGATTTTGGCAAGTAGTCCGCGGTTTACTTTTAGCAAACCCTTTATAGAAGCTTTTATGTTAAGCCTTCCTTCTTTAACCTGGGCAGGCATGGTGTTTTCGCCCGCAATCGCTGCCGCCAATCTTGTTGCGGCTTCCTCTTCATGCAAAGTTTTTTCATGCCCACCATCGTCAACATAGATATGCTCTTTTCCCATGCTGAGAAGTTCTGGAATATCGGCTTCGGTTATGATGTGTCCGCGTTTGAACCGAGCCCCTTTGTATTCTCCAGGGATTATTTTAGTCATGTCGTGGGCAATAATCAGTCCTATCGCATCCCGTGTCCTGACCTTTTTAAGCACTCTGACAGCCTCCTTGTGTGAACTGTGATTTTATTTTCTCATAGTCTGTTAAAGTATTAATGTTGGTTATTACACCCGGGTCATCAACTTCTACCTGAAGAATGTCATCCGGGTGGCGCAAAAGCAATTCTCTGCCACCAACATCACCCTCAAGGGATAACAACTCGGGCAGGTGTGTCTGCCGGAATACAATCGGATTGCCTTTTTGGCCACGGTGTACTGGTACGGTTATCCCTTTTTGCGAAACTTCGGCTTTTTTTAAAAGCAAGTTGTATGTTTCAGTTTTGGCAAGTGGTTGATCTGCCAGTGCAATCATAAAAAACTGACAATCCGGATTCAGTTGCTCAATCCCTTTGCGTAGAGAAGTTGACATACCAAGTTTATAATCCGGATTATATGCAATTACCGCTTTTGTCTGTTCGGCAATTTTTATGGTAGCTTTAGCCATCGCCCCAACGACTACAATTACCTGATTGGCATCGGATGCCAAAATATTATCCAGCGTTATGCCCATTATGGTACTTTTGCCTAATGGAAGCAGCTGTTTCGGGGTTCCCATACGCTTTGCCATTCCAGCAGCGAGCAGTATAATGGCAGTAGAGTTTGAATTTTGTGTTTTCGACATGGTTCTACTGGTTTAGTATGGCATTTAGCTTGTTTTTACGTCAAACATTTTATTCTTGCGAGATCGCTTTTTTAAACCTATACTTAAAATATGCCAGGAGAAACAATACTTCTTGTAGAAGACGATCCTTCGTTAGCTGAAGTCATCAGGTATAACCTGGTAAAAAACGGTTATCAGGTGACAGCTGTGGCTGATGGGTTTTCCGCCCTGGAAGAAGCACGTTCTGTTAAGCCTGATATTGTGCTGTTGGATGTGATGCTTCCGGGTTTGGATGGCTTCGAGGTTTGCCGTCGTTTGTCTAAGGACAATAACGCTGGAGTGATTATGCTTACTGCGCGAAGTGAGGAAATGGATAAAGTGTTGGGGCTTGAATTAGGGGCGGACGATTACATAACCAAACCATTCAGCATGCGAGAGCTATTATCCCGCATTAAGGCGGTATTGAGAAGGCGCCAGCCGATGGTTGATTTAGATAAAAATGCCGAAATGCCGGAAGCAAGAATTATAAAAAGAGACGGCATTGAAATTGATACCTCTCGCCATACAGTGACCGCGGATGGCAATCTGGTGGAGCTGGGGCCGAAAGAATTTGAGCTATTGGTTATGCTTGCCAGTAATCTTGGCCGGGTATTTGACCGCCAGTATCTCCTTGAACGGATTTGGGGATATGAGTATGCCGGCAGCACGCGAACTGTTGACGTACATGTTCGCTGGCTGAGGGAGAAGATCGAAAAAGACCCGGCGAATCCAAAAAGGATTATAACAGTACGCGGTTTTGGTTATAAGTATGAGGCGGATGAGGTTGTTTAGTTCTATTCGGAAAAGTTTGCTTACGATTGTTGTTTTACTAGTGCTTTTTAATGCCCTTCTTTACATTCTTTATATTTTACTGGCGATTGAACCGGGAGCGTTCACCGGGACCGTCTTCTTGCACTTATCTCTGATTGCAGTAGGCAGCCTCGCTGTTTCAAGCCTGTCGATTGTGTTTTTTACACGTTCTATGACCACTTCGCTAAAAAGTATTGCCGGTTTTATTCAGGATTTGGTACCAGGCCAACCATTTAATAAACTCGTTAGTACCCGGGAAGACGAGATTGGCGAGCTTGCCCATGAAACAAATCAACTAGCGGAGCGAACTAATGAAAAATTTCACCAGCTTTCCAGCGAAAGGAACCGTCTGGATCTGGTGCTCTCGCGAATAGAGGACGGAATATTTTTGCTTGATGGTGAAGGGATTATCCGGAATATCAACCCATCTGCAGAAACCATCTTCGGGATAAATAAAACTACAAGTGTTGGTATGAGTTTCATTGAAGCTGTTCGGGATTATGAGTTGGATAAACCGGTGCGCAAATGTCTGAGAACAAAAAAGCCGCAACAGGAATATCTTGATTTGCGACACCGGGGATTATATCTGGGTATGATAGCAACTCCTTTGGCTACTGAGCCCGGTTGCCTGGTTTTGATCCAGGATCTAAGCCGCTTAAATAAGCTGGAAATGATCCGGAAAGACTTTATTGCCAATGTTTCCCACGAGCTTCGCACGCCGGTTTCTTCAATCAAGTTGTTATCTGAAACACTTGAAGAGGGGGCTTTGGAAGACCCGGGAGTATCAAAAAAATTCTTAGGCCAGATGATTCAAGAAGTGGACAAGCTTGAAGGTATTGTAGAGGGGATGACTACGCTGGCCAAAATAGAAAGTGGAGAAGTCCGCCTGAAAAAGAAGCCAGTAGATATTGTAAGGCTCGTTGAGCAAGTTACCAAGCGTTTACAGGGAATGGCTGCCGAAAAAGAGCAAGCATTAACAGTTGTCATACCGGCTGAAGAAGTATTGGTTATGGCCGATGCACTTCAGCTGGAGCAGGTGATTTTTAACATCACTCATAATGCAATTAAATTTACTCCACCAGGTGGCACAGTGACTATTCGTGTTACATTTGATGAACAGCAGGTTGTGGTAAGCACCAGCGATACCGGCTTCGGGATTGATCCCGCAGACCTTGCGCGGATATTTGAGCGTTTTTTTAAGTCAGATAAATCACACAGCAGCCAGGGCAGTGGGCTCGGCCTGGCGATATCACGCCACATCATAGAAGCTCACAGCGGCCGAATCTGGGCGGAGCCAGCTCCCGGTGGTAAAGGCTCTCGCATATCATTTTCCCTACCTGTATAATCCATAATCCGGAAAAAAATTTAACCTCATTTTAACCTTTCTTTAAACCCTTTTTAACATATCGCTGTTATCATTAGATTAATGAAATATGAAAGCAATAAAGGATTTTAAGGAGGTTTTCAATTGGACAAGATTACTATAGCTCTTATAGCGCACGATACCAAAAAACAAGAGATGGTCGAGTTTGCTAAAAAACATACTGGCATATTGCAAAAGTTTGATCTGGTGGCGACCCGTTCTACCGGGGAGATGATAATAACAGGAACCGGTCTGGATGTTACACTGCTCTTAAGCGGGCCGCAGGGAGGAGATCAACAAGTTGGAGCGATGGTTGCCAGCGAAAGATGCAAGGCGGTTATCTTTTTACGAGACCCGTTGACCGCTCAACCTCATGAACCGGATATAACTGCTCTGCTCAGAGTGTGTGATGTACATAATGTGCCACTGGCAACCAACCGGGTAACTGCTGAGGCGGTAATAAACTATATATCCTTGGGGGGAAAAGCCTGAATATCACGCCTGCCTGGTTTAAAGGCGGACTTTATATAAAATTGTAACAGGAGATAAAACAGTAACAAATGAAGAAAAATAGAATAGTTTTACTGCCACTTCTTATTGGTATAATGGTATTGTCTGTTGCCGGATGTAATGGTTCCAGCTCAACTGAGGATGGTTTGTCCGGGTTTATAGATATCACCGGATCCAACACTGTAACCCCAATTTCAACCCTCTACGCAGAGGAATTTATGAGCGCCAACCCGCAGGTGAACGTAGCAGTGTCCGGGCCTGGTTCCGGAGCGGGCATCGCAGCGCTAATCAACGGTACAACTGATATCTGCCAGTCATCAAGGCCTATCAAGCAGTCTGAAATAGATCAGGCTTTATCCAACGGTATAAATGTAACAGAAACCAGGATTGCTACAGATGCTATTGCTGTTATCGTACATCCGTCAAATCCAGTAAGCGAACTTACTGTAGAGCAACTCTCAGGGATATACACCGGAGCTATCACCAACTGGAAACAGTTAGGCGGTCTGGACGCTTCCATTGTTGCGCTTGCTCGCGATACCAACTCCGGCACCCATGTTTACTTCAAAGAGGCAATCGTGCAGATGGATGGCCTTCCCGGAAAGGATACCAGCCTGGAATATGGAGGGGCGGTACAACTTTTGCCCTCCACTTCTACAGGGGTGACTCAGGTGAGCCAGAATCAGAACGCCATCTTTTACATCGGGTTGGGTTATATGGATGATACGGTAAAAGCACTGGGGATCAAGAAAACTTCCAGCAGTTCGGCTGTCCTTCCAAGTTTGCAGACCGCTCTGGATAACACCTACCCGATATCTCGGGGCCTTTACTACTACACTGACGGTGAGCCAGGGGGATTGATCAAGGCTTTTGTTGATTATGCCCTGTCAGACAAGGGTCAAGAGTTAGTTGAGTCAGCCGGATTTGTTCCGGTTGCAAAATAGGGAACAATCTGCATCGAGCGGGGCGCAAAGAGAGCCCTACTCGATGTTGGCAAACGCAAAGCTTGAATGTATTATATAGCCAGTAACATAAATAAGGATAGTTTTTAACATATGTTTTCGAGTATCAGATCAAACGGGCTACCGCCCAGCCGCTTGTTAACTTCACGCCCGAGATGGGGCGAGCGTATTATTGAAAAACTGATACTTCTCAACGGAATCCTGGCCATAGTGGTTCTGCTGGGTGTATTTTTTATTTTACTCAGGCAGGGAATCCCGGCTTTGATCGAAACTCCTGTTCATGAATTTCTGTTCGGTACTCACTGGTACCCGGTATCAGATCCTCCAACCTTCGGGATACTCCCGTTTTTCGTGGCTACAATGTGGGTCACTGTAATCTCAACCGTTCTGGCAGTTCCCATCGGTGTTGGAGCTGCCATCTTTTTAGCCGAAGTTGCTCCCAGAAAGGTTGCCGATGCAGTCAAGCCTGTTGTAGAGCTTCTATCTGGTTTCCCTTCGGTAGTGATGGGTTTTATCGGTCTGGTACTTCTTTCGCCATGGGTGCAGAACACGTTAGGCCTCAATACCGGATTAACTGGCTTAACCGCTGGTATCATGCTGGCTATGATGAGCCTTCCTATTATCGTTAGTGTTTCTGAGGATGCACTTCGCGCAGTACCGGATGAATTTCGCCAGGCTGCTTATGGACTTGGATCAACCAAGTGGGAGGTAATATGGCACGTATGTGTACCTTCTGCCCTCTCTGGAATCTCGGCAGCTATAATGTTGGGTGTTGGCCGCGCTATTGGTGAGACTATGACAGTGCTTATGGTTGCTGGTGGGGCACTGGCGCTACCGGAGCTCCCTACCGATCCGATGATGCCGATGACTGCCGCCATTGCATCCGGGATTAGCAATGCAGTACAGGGCGGACCTCAATATCATGCATTGTTTGCTATCGGTCTTATTCTCTTTTTTCTTACACTTTTTGTAAATCTGATCGCTGCGCGTGTTCTGGATAGACAAAAGCGCAAGTTTGCGGCTGGATAGTCATGAAAGTTTCTAATGTTAAAAGCAGATATCTGACCCAGCGGGCAGCCATATCTGTCCTGGCTGTTTCATTGGCGCTGGTAGTGATACCGGTAATAGGGATAATCATCTACATGATAGCCAACGGCTACAGCTCTCTGAGCTGGGAGTTCCTAACAGCCTCGCCTGCCCAGGCGGGTAAAGCCGGTGGGATTTTCCCAGCTATACTGGGTACGGTATATCTGATGCTGGGTACTATCCTGTTTGCCTTGCCGGTTGGAGTGATGGCCGGTATTTATCTTAGTGAATATACCCGGGCGAACTGGGTAACCCGTCTGATCAATATGGCTATCATCAATCTGGCCGGGGTTCCCAGCATAGTATTCGGTTTATTCGGGCTGGCAGTTTTTGTGCTCGGTCTTAACCTCGGCATGTCCTTGCTTGCAGCCAGCCTGACTCTGGCTGCCCAAGCATTGGCTATGACCATTACTACCTCTCGGGAGGCTATTATGGCTGTCCCCAAAGAGTATCGGGAGGGGTCATTGGCTATAGGAGTTTCGCGGTGGCAAACTATTCGCCATGTTGTATTGCCTCAGGCTTTCCCCGGGATTCTGACTGGAGCAATACTTGCCATGAGCAGAGCAGCCGGGGAAACGGCGCCCATAATAGTGGTAGGGGCGGCTTTTCTGGTTGGCGGTTTGCCGGGTTCTCCCTTCGATCGTTTCATGGCCTTGCCGTATCACCTGTATACGGTTTCTGCTCATATCCCGGGTATGCCCGGAGAAATAAAGTGGGGTGTTGCTCTGGTTCTTATTGCAATGGTTCTCTTCTTTAACATCCTGGCCGGTATAGTACGCATAAAAGCCCGCAAGAGGTAGTGTGAATGAATATACAAAATTCTATTGTTGTCAACAATCCTTCTGCCGATGTGCGGTCAGCAGGGAGCGATGTTCGGCTTCGCATGGAAAAGGTCAATTTGTATTATGGTGATTTCCACGCAGTTAAAGATATCTCTCTGGATATCGGTGACCGTTCTATTACTGCTATCATCGGACCTTCGGGTTGCGGGAAATCATCCATGCTGCGGCTTTTCAACCGCATGAATGATCTTATACCATCAGCACGAGTTGAAGGACTGGTGGAATTCGATGGCGTGGATGTCTACCAGGCTGGGATCGATGTAGTAGAACTGCGCAAACGAGTGGGTATGGTGTTCCAAAAACCTAATCCTTTCCCAATGTCGATATACGACAATGTTTGTTTCGGACCAAAGCGACACGGTATTCGTAATAAACGCGCACTGGACGAGATTGTTGAAAAAAGCCTCATCCAGGCTGCTCTATGGGATGAGGTTAAAGATAAGCTTGATCAGTCTGGCTTATCTATTTCGGGCGGGCAGCAGCAGCGGTTGTGTATTGCCAGGGTACTGGCAGTTGAACCTGAAGTAATTCTAATGGACGAACCATGTTCCGCACTGGATCCGATCGCTACTTTAAAAATAGAAGACTTGATGAGAACTCTTTCGGCCAACTATACTATCGTCATTGTTACTCACAATATGCAACAGGCGGCGAGGGTGTCGGATATGACCGCATTTTTGATGGTAGGGGAAGACCGAGCTGGAATGCTAGTGGAATATGGGCTAACCAGTGAAATTTTTACCAATCCCAAGAATAGAAAAACAGAAGATTACATAACCGGCCGTTTCGGTTAAAAGAGGAGGGGGATAATGAGGAAGAATTATGAACGTGCCCTGAAAGCCCTGCAGGATGAAGTACTGGTGATGGCCAGCATGGTGGAAAAATCTATCATGCGGTCGATTGAAGCCCTCAAGAACCGGGACCTGGAACTTGCCCGCCAGATCATCGCTGATGATGAAGCCATCAATAACAAACGCTTCGATATAGAAGAGCAGTGTGTAGAGTTGATCGCTACCCAGCAGCCCATGGCTGTGGACCTGCGTATCATAATCGCGATACTCAACATGCTGGTTGACCTGGAGCGTATCGGAGACCATTCCGAGGGGATCGCCAAGATCACTATAATGGTAGGGGATGAACCTCCGATCAAACCCCTGATAGACCTTCCACGGATGGCGGAGAAAGCCTGCCAGATGCTTCGAGAGGCGATGGATGCTTTTATCGGCCGGGATGTGGCTCTGGCAAAAAAAATATGCGATGATGACGAAGAAGTAGATGCTCTCTATGAGCAGGTTTTCAGAGAACTGCTCATCATAATGGCAGAAAACCCCAAGACTATAAAAAGGGCAACCAGGCTTATCTGGGTAGCCCATAACCTCGAGCGGAGTGCGGATCGCATAACCAATATATGCGAACGAGTGGTATTTATCGCGACCGGTCACATGGAAGATATCGGCGCTTCCAAATACTAGTTCGTATAAAGAATTCTACACCCTTATTAGAGTAATAATTTCTTTTTGACGGCTCTGTATACCCTGTGATATTATAAAAATACGGTAAACGTTTACCGTATTTTTATGTTTTAAGTCTGGTGAAAAGCATGATCGCAGTAATCGATTATGGGGCTGGCAATATCAAAAGCGTGCTAAACGCTATCAAGCACGTGGGCTTGGAGCCTTTGGTTACCAATAATCCTCAAGAAGTATTAACGGCAGAAAAAGTCGTTTTTCCCGGCGTTGGCGCTGCAGCCAGTACTATGGCAAGTTTGAGAGTATTAAAGCTGGACAAGGCGATTTATGAATATGTCTCATCCGGAAAGCCTTTCTTGGGAATATGTATTGGTATGCAGGTTCTATTTGATTACACGGAAGAAAACGGCGGTTGTAATTGTCTGGGTATTATCCCGGGCAGAGTGAAAAAGCTTCCCGCTGGCCAAAAGATACCGCATATAGGCTGGAATCAGGTCCATCAGGTAAAACCTCACCAGCTGTTTTCCGGCATAGAAGATAACGATAATTTCTATTTCGTTCATAGTTATTATGCGCATCCTGGTGATGATTCGCTGGTGCTCGCCAGTACTTTTTATGGTATTGATTTTTGTTCAGCCATTGTCTATGGAAAGCTGGTAGCGACACAATTCCATCCGGAAAAAAGTGGAAAAAACGGCTTGAAAATATATGAAAATTTTTTGTTTGGTAGCGGAGGAATGAAATACTAGCCGTGCCGATACAAAATGATAACTCCCGGATTACTGTTGAAAACGAGCAAACAGTCGGCATCAAGGTTAAAGCAGTAGGATTAACACCGAAGCCGAAACCATCTGCAGGGGAGTAACTATGCCTGAAAAGTATCATATAAATATAAACGAAACACCAGCCCGGTTTCCGCTGGTAAGCAAATACGCTATCGTAGAAACCAGGGAAAAATGCACTGGTTCCTGTCGCAAATGCGTCAGAAAAAACTGCGCATTTGGGGTATTTAAACTCAATTCCCATAATATGCAAAAGGCGAAAGAGCGGCAATACCTGTATGGCTGCGAGGGTTGTTTCAGGTGTGTACAGGAATGCCCTGGTGGTGTTTTTTCCCGTGTGAAAAATCCGGATTGGGATAATCTGGGTGGTGGTTACTGGACTCCGGATATAATTCACCAGACTTGGAAGCAGGCTGAAAATGGCAGGGTTCCTGTTTCTGGAGCGGGGTATCGCGGTAAATTTGCTGCCTGTGGATTCGATTCTATTTGGACTGATATGAGTGAAATTGTTCGTCCGACGCGGGACGGAATTCACGGCAGAGAGTACATAAACACCTCGGTTGATATTAACCGCAGGCCTCACCACTTGTCGTTTTCTCAGGATGGCAAGCTGGACAGGAGCTATACCACTGTGGTTGAAATTCCTATCCCTCTGTTATTTGAAGTTCCAAAATTTGGAATTATCAATCGCAGAGTTCTAAATGCTATGGTTTCTGCAGCTTCTGAGTTGGAAACACTTATGTTTCTACGTCCGGAGGAATATAGTGATGACCTTGAGCCTTTAGCATCCAGTATTGTTCCACGCCTGAAGGCAAGCAATCAGGTTCAGTTTAACAACTTAATAAAAAAATGTCGGATAGTAGAAATTGACTACTGCGAAAATATTTTACAAATCATAATAGCGGCGAAAACCATCAATCCAGATGTGTTAATAAGTGTCGGCATTGAGCTTGATGGTAAAGCGGTTGAGCGTGCTATTGAAACGTCGGAGCTTGATGAAGTGGACTTGCTTCACTTCTATGCTGACGCTAACGGTAATGGGCTTGGCTCCAATCAGCCGCGGTTTTTGAGCTCCTTGATTCAGGAAATGCATTCGGCGCTCGTCGAAAGAGGATTGCGTTTTCGTACCAACCTGGTTTTTTCCGGGGGAATTGCACTGGCGGAGCACCTTGCCAAGGCGATTATTTATGGAGCTGATGCGTTAGCGATTTCTACTCCGTTGTTGTTGGCACTTGAATGCCACATGTGCTATCGATGTCTCTCCGGAGAATCTTGCCCGGTATCCATGGAAGAAATCCCGGAAAACTGGGGCCGTCAGCGGATACTAAACCTGGCGGGGGCATGGCGTGACCAGCTTATAGAGGTGATGGGGGCAATGGGGATAAGAGAAGCGCGGCGTTTAAGGGGGGATATAGGGCGCTCAATGTGTTTTGAGAACCTTGAAAAAGAGTGTTTTGGGCCAATTTTTGGCAAGAGTGTGGCGAAAGGTTCGGTTTAAAATGGAAACGAGAAAAGAAGTGGTAGAGTTTCCCCTGGCTAAACTGGCGCCTTCTCGTTACCATAATACAATCAGTCAATACATTATCAAACGGAGCGCAAGCTGTAATGAATGTGGATTATGTGCAAGGCTTTGCCCTCAAGGTGTTCACTCTTCCGGCAATGTGTATTCTGGCGCCCTGAAACCGTATATGGATCGTTGTACAGGATTTGAATGTGCCGCAAATGAATACTATTGCATTGATCGTTGCCCGCAGAAGGCATTGTCAATACAGCTAAATCCATTGCTCGAAACACTGGGCGACTACCGCTGGACAGCAGAGATGCTGTTGGGGCACTGGGTTATGGCAGAAACTGGAGACTTGCCGGTCACAAAGCTTGAATACAGCACGGGTAAATCCAATGGGGGATTTGACCGCATACGTTTTAAGACACCCAGGCAAAATGATTATCTGCACATTCCCGATAAAGAGATAGATACCAGCGTAAAGCTGAATCGCAGAAATGATGGGCGCCTGCCACTTTCGATAAACATTCCGGTTTACGGGGGTGGTATGTCATTTGGTTCAACGGCTCTTCCGGTGTTAATAGGGCGTGCGCGAGCTGCCAAAAAGCTGGGTACTCTTACCTGCACCGGTGAAGGGGGCTACCATGATAAAATTCTGCCCTATGCCGGTAATGTAATTACCCAGGTGGCTACCGGACTCTTCGGTGTCAGAGAAGAAACAATCAGACGTGCTCCAATGGTTGAGTTTAAATATGCCCAAGGAGCCAAGCCCGGTCTTGGCGGGCACTTATTAGGCGACAAGGTTACCGCTGAAGTGGCTGCAATACGTCAAACGGTAATCGGCAATGCACTCTTCTCTCCCTTTCCGTTCCATAGCGTTTATTCAGTAGAAGATCACAAGAAACAGGTGGACTGGGTAAAACAAGTAAATATTGAAGGACTGATATCCGTGAAAGTATCCACCCCTGTTGACTGCGATATGGTTGCAGTTGGCATCTATCATGCCGGAGCCCACGTGATTCATTTCGATGGCAGCTACGGTGGTACTGGCGCTGCACCGGATATAGCTAAAAAGAATATTGCCATGCCGATCGAATACGCCATTCCCAGGGTGCACCGATTTCTTGTATCCGAGGGCATTCGGGATCAGATAACTCTGATCGCGAGCGGGGGAATACGCTCTGCCATGGATGTCGCTAAGGCGATTGCACTTGGCGCCGATGGTGTGGTTATCGGTACTGCGGAATTGGTTGCCGTGGAATGCGTGCGTTGCGGCCATTGCGAGAGTGGGCGGGGGTGCCCCAGAGGTATCGCCACTACCGATTCGGAACTTGGGCAGGTAATTAGCGAGGAATGGGCAGAGCGGCGCATCGTTAACATGTATTTAGCCTGGCGCAAGCAATGGTGTGAACTTTTACGACAATACCGAATGCGCAGCATAAAGGAGTTGGTCGGCCGCAGCGATCTGCTGGTGCACCTGGATTATCTGGAAGAACAAGAAAGAAATAATTATCTATCTTACGGTGGCTAACTGTGAATCGAAAAGAATTGGTATATAGAATAATTGGATCACGCAGGAATCTTCCCAGCCCTGGCGGTTCAACATGCAAAGCTGCCGAAGAGGGTGGTTGTGGTGTAACCGGGTTCATTTCATCAGTACCAGTAAGGGGAAAACATATCATTACTCCGTCTGTGCAGATGCATAACCGGGGGAACGGCAAGGGTGGTGGCATTGCAGCTATCGGTCTTTCAGCCGAGGACATTGGTGTTTCTCAGTATACGCTTGAGACTTGCTACCTTTTGCAGATAGCCCTTCTTGATGAGAGTATCAGGGAGGAAGTCGAAAAAAAGTTTATTGATCCCTTTTTAGATATTTTCAGAGCTGAGCGTATTCCTACGCTGAAAGACTTCCGTGAAATTCCTGGCCTCAAATGCCGTCCGCCAGATGTATGGCGCTACCTTGTAAGAGTAAAACCAGGAGCGCTGGAGCACTTTATAGTGCAAAACCAACTTCAAGCACTGGAAACCGGTAAAGCTGAAGATGAGTTTGTGTACCAGAATTCTTATCGTATCAACCACTGTTTTTATTCTTCTGGCGGCCAGCAGCGTGCCTTTGTACTTTCTCATGGTCACAATCTGATGGTGCTAAAAGTAGTCGGATATGCTGAGCAGGTAGCTCAGTATTATTGTCTGAATGACTTTCGGGCTTATGGTTGGATAGCCCATCAGCGCTATCCAACCAGGGGGAAGATATGGCATCCGGGCGGAGCACATCCGTTTACCGGTTTGGATGAGGCGCTGGTGCATAACGGGGATTTTGCTAACTATTATTCAGTCAGTGAATATTTACATCAGCATAATATTTACCCCCAGTTTTTCACCGATACCGAAGTATCGGCTCTAATGTTTGATTTGCTGAACCGCACTTTCGAATACCCGCTTGAGTACATAATCGAAGCTATAGCCCCAACGGGTGAATATGACTTTAATCTTCTCCCGGTTGAAAAACAGGGCATATATCGGCAGATACAATCAGCCCATATTCATTCCAGCCCGGATGGTCCCTGGTTTTTTATTATCGCCAGGAATGATACCCGGCAAAAAAAGTTGCAGCTTGTTGGGATTACTGATACGTCCATGCTGCGCCCACAGGTTTTTGCCTTGCAGGAAGGCGACGTGCAGATTGGTCTTATAGGCTCTGAAAAACAGGCGATTGATGCAACTCTGGAGAGTATTGCAGCCGAAGATAAACGTTTTTGCCCGGTTGCAGATGAGTACTGGAACTGCCGGGGTGGTAGTGCAAGTGATGGCGGAGCGTTCATCTTTTCAATAGAAGATGACAGCACCGGGGGTAAAAGGCTTGTTTGTTCCAATAAATTTGGAGAAGCAGTAAAAACAGCTCCGGATCAATATCATTATCAAGGTAATATGGGCGGCACCAGCCTCCATGATGAAGAAGTTATTAACGAAGTTGAGAAATGCTTCATGGGTGGAGAGCGTGAGCAGCTCAAACTGTATTATCGTGAGCATCTGCCAGGCTGGAACTATGCATCTCTGATCGCTTTTTGCTCCAGCATAGTTGAATGCTCAAAAAACGGTGATAGGCAAAAACAGTTAGCTATAGAAATCCTTAGCTGGCTAAATGATAAACCTTTAAGTACCGGCAACAAGAAGAGAAGCTCGGTTCTCCAGATAGTCAGAAATTATTTGGTAGCCGTATTTAATAATACACTGTTGGTTGGTAATCAGGGAAAGAGTCGCTACCGGTTGATAAACTATGCCAAGCGCCAGACTCTTGCCAAGCCCAGCAATGAAAACCAGGTCTTGCTTCTGGATGCACAAGGTTTTCCTCCCGAAGGGGAAGAATGTGATGCTCGGCTATTGGCTGAAGCCAGTAGATTAGGCTGGAAAAACTTTATCTGCTTTAATTATTCCGGCCAAAGGTTTTGCGGTTGTGGTATATCAAATGGTTTGGTAAAGGCTAGAATCGATGTTTATGGCAGCCCGGGTGATTATCTTGCTTCTGGGATAAATGGAGTGCAAATATACGTACATAATGATGGCCAGGATCAAATCGGGCAGATAATGATGAGTGGAAAACTGGTAGTGTATGGAGACGTAGGACAGACTTTTATGTATGGTGCCAAAGGCGGGGAGGCGTATGTAATGGGCAATGCCGCCGGCAGGCCTCTGATTAATGCGGTCGGAAACCCCAGGGTGGTAATCAACGGCACCTGCCTTGATTACCTGGCAGAATCATTTATGGCTGGAAATCCACTTAAAGGAGGCGGTTTTGTAATTGTGAACGGAGTAGAATACAATGCCGATGGTCAGGTTCAAAGCCAGACCTCTCCGTATCCTGGCTCTAATCTTTTTTCGTTGGCTTCCGGTGGTGCTATATATATCAGGGATCCGCATCGAAAAGTTGTACCCGAACAGTTAAATGGGGGAGAGCTTGTGGAGCTTTCTTCTGATGATTGGGAACTTATAAAACCTTATCTTGAGGAAAATGAAAAGCTGTTTGGTATTTCCGTTGAAAATGACCTGCTTTCTGTGAATGGCGAGAGACGTCAATATTACCAGGTATACCGCAAGGTTAAGGCCATTGAATTGGGCGTTCTTCACCGGGTTGAAATGGATCGGGAAGATAGTTATCAAGAAGAGATAAAACAATCATGCTAAGCAGGAGAATAATACCCTGTCTGGACGTGCAGGCTGGACGTGTTGTAAAAGGTACTAGTTTTTTAGGGTTGAGAGAAGCTGGAGATCCGGTAGAACTGGCCACCCGGTATTATCGGGAAGGCGCGGATGAGCTGGTTTTTCTGGACATTTCAGCAACTTCGGAAGGCCGTGATACCATGGAAGATGTAGTTGAAATGGTGGCCGAGAAAGTTTTTATACCGCTCACTGTTGGTGGAGGTATACGAAATATTTCCGATATTCGGCGTATGTTGGGTGCAGGAGCAGACAAAGTCTCGGTTAATTCGGCTGCAGTCAAACACCCCGAACTTATCAGCGAAGGAGCCGACAAGTTTGGAAGCCAGTGTATTGTGATTGCCATTGATGCACAGCGCCGGGAAGGTAAGGGTGGCTGGGAAGTGTATATAAACAGTGGTAGTGAACCCACTGGTATTGATGCGTTGGAATGGGCAGTCAAAGCTACTGAGCTGGGCGCCGGAGAAGTATTGCTTACCAGTATGGATACTGATGGCCATCGCACTGGATATGATATTGAGCTCACCCGGGCTGTTTCAGAAAGTGTAAGCGTTCCGGTCATTGCCAGCGGGGGTGCCGGTTCCCCGGAAGACCTCTTTATGGCATTGAAAGAAGGGAAAGCAGATGCGGTATTGGCGGCCAGCATTTTCCATTATCGCCAGTTTTCGATTGCTGATGTAAAAGCTTACCTTTTTCATAAAGGTATACCGGTTAGGTTATAATCAAAGCGGCAAATCGTTCGCCGGTATCGTCATTAGTGCGTATAGTCAGGTAAATAATGGCTAAAATATTAATAGTTTCCGATAAAACTGAAGCCGGGGAACTTTACCGTTTTCTCAATGGGAGGGGTCTATCCTCCCATGTTTTACCTGGAGATGAAGATATCCTGCAGGGTGTCAGTGATAATGGCGGCAGTCTGGTATTAATCCTCCTATCGAATTATACCCTTGCCAATAATATCGCCCGCATTATTAAACAGGAGAAGCGACTTCCCGTGCTCATGTTGCTCCAGCCGGACAAGATCGGCCAGGCAATACTGCCGATGGAAGCAGATGATTTTGTGTTGTACCCAGGGCAGGAAGATGAGCTCTGCCTGCGTATCGAACGTCTGTTGCCAGGCAACGGGACTAAAATGGCGGAAGAATGTATCCGCTGCGGGGATCTGGTTATCGATCTTGCCAGTTGTGAAGTTTCGCTCAAAGGGGAGGTTCTCGACCTGACTTTCCGGGAATATGAGCTGCTTAAATTTCTGGCGTTGAACCGAGGGAGGACTTTCACTCGGGAAGCACTTCTTAACCGCGTATGGGGTTATGATTATTTTGGAGGGGACAGAACTGTTGACGTGCATATCCGCCGCCTGAGAACCAAAACCGGAGATCTTGATAATCCCTACATAGAAACGGTAAGAAATATCGGTTACCGCTTTCGTAAAAAAGACTAGCCGCCCCTCCCGGTGGGTAGACTTCAGGCGGAGCTATATGCGTTACAGCTGAAGCGTAGAGATCCTGATTGCATTAAACAGCTTTCAAATGTAGAATCAAACCGGGAGAAAGTTATGCAACCCGAAACGTCACTTAAATGGTATAAGGAACTGGCATCCAGGGATGGCCGCATCGATACCGGGATGTTTCTGGTGGAAGGTATACGCCACATTCGCCAGATCGCAGATTTACGGCCGGATGCTATCAGTGAATTGATAGCAGTAGAAGGAGCTAGCCTTCCGGAGGGTTACCCGGTAAGGCGAGTTACAGAAAAACAGTTTAAGCAAATATCATCTGCTAAAACTCCACAGGGCATAATGGCAGTGGTTAAAATCCCCCGGCATGCTTATTCGGACCACTTGCCTGCATCTGCCGGTAGGCGAGTACTCTTACTGGAGGATATCCAGGACCCGGGCAATCTCGGCACACTCATAAGAACTGCCTCTGCGTTCCAGTTTTCCGGTATTATCATGAGCGATAAATGCGCTGATCCTTTCTCACCAAAATGTGTACAGTCTGCAGCTGGTTCGGTGCTGGCGCCATGGCTCAGGCGCACTTCTAGATATCTGGAAGCCGCAGCTTGTCTTAAATCAGATGGCTATTGCTTGATAGCTGGCAGTCTGGAAGGGGAAAGCGAAGCCGGGACATTTAACCGTGAAAACCTGCTCCTTGCACTTGGCAATGAAGGAACAGGTTTGTCCAGCCAGCTGAGAGAACTGGCTGATTATCTTTTTACTATACCGGTCGACCGGAGAAAAGCAGAGTCCTTGAACGTGGCTGTCAGCGGCGGTATTATGATGTATCTTTCCGGCTGTTTTCCTACCAGGCGTCCTGAGTAAGACTGGCGTGCATTTTAATACCAGGCAGCCCCTCAGTGCGCTTATAATCTTCCCAGAAATTTATCCACTCGGGATTTGACGACTTTATTTCTATTCCTTTATTTGTGGCTTCAGCCATGGCTGACTGGTAGGCAGAACAGTAATCTTCAAACAGGGTTGTATTTGCCTGGTTGCGCTCTTCATACTCTTCGTTCCAGATACCTTTTTCCTTGAGGTATTTAACCAGGCCGGGGTGTGCTGGTATATAGATGGTCTGCAATGCGTTAACCAGGTCTGCCAGTGTCATATTAGCATTACTGGCATAACGATCCCTATAAAGTTCGTAGTTCTCACCTAACCATTTAGCCATGTTATAGATAACATCTGTATCAGTGTTCATATTAGTACCCAGGTACTTATAGCTCATAATAGACCAGGTTCCGATTACTTCTTCCGGACCTGCATTAATGGGCCCAAAATCATATAACGTGCTTATTTCAAGGAAGGCGGCTGCTCCATTTGGATTGTCACTTGGATTCAGGGAAATATAGCGTATACCGCGCGGGCTAGCCGAAGCTTCACGAACCGCCGGCGTTACCGGCGCTGCCATGCAGATATCGGCGCGCCCTTCAGCAACGGCTCTCACGCATGCATCATATTCCCCAGTGTTCACCCAAATTATCTCATCCTGGTCAATGCCTGCCCAGGCCAGGAGGGATAGAAATGGTGACATGGTAGCAGCCTTGTCATTCCAGATTGCAATGCGTGTACCTGGTTGTATATCTTCTGGTACAGCAATGTTTGAATCACCGCGTACCATAAAACCGGTCGAGGCTAGTGAATCTACCCATACCAGCCCAGCCATCCACGGCCCGCCATCAGGAGAGGCATATTCGCTGATCGCTTCAATTGAATCTCTCAGGGTTGATTTATCTATCTGAGAAAGAACCATTTTTTCAGCTGCCATGTCCTTGTAGCAATTAGTCCACGCAGCCTGGTTGACCACTCTTACTATTGTGCCGTCAAGCTTGGTTTCCAGAACAGATGCCCAGCTGACGGTTTTAGCTTCACCAGAAGACCCGGTGGCTCCGATGTGCATGGTTGACGGCCACTGGAATGGCGCTGTTGTGGCAGGTTGAGACTGAGAGGGTTCTGCGTTCTGGCCAGAGCAGGCCGCCAATGACATCAGCATTATTGCAGCCAGACTCAGGGCAAAGAACCTGTGTATTGTTTTAAATCCGTTCATTTGTGTTCCTTTATTAATTTTTTGTATATATGATTAGGCTATTTTCGCTGATAGCTTAAACCAGAATGTTTTTACCGGTTTTGTCTGCCCGTTTTCTGCGCCAGCCACTTGCGATTGCAATACAGCACAGCGCTATTCCTATCCCTAATACGATCGGCTGCGGAAAGGCTATGATAAAACCTCCTGCAAACAGCAAGACTCTTTCGATCCTGCTCAGAACCCCGATTCCGGTCAGGTACCCTTCCAGGCCGGAAGAAAGGAGCCAGACTCCAATAGCAGCCTGTGCCAGGTTGAAGAGCGTAACATACCAAGGCGCGTAAATTAACAGAAGAGAGGGTTCCATTACAAAAAAGAATGGAATAAAAAACAAAACTGCTCCCAATCGGCAGGAAATGCGAGTAGTTTTAACCGGATCTGCATCGGCAATACTGGCAGCTACCACACAGTGAAGTGCTACTGGGGGAGTGATACCGCCAAGAGTTGAATAGAATAGAAAAAATAGATTAAGGCCAAGTAAAGGAATGCCTCCATAAGCGGCAAACTCAGGCAGGGTTGCAGAAATACCCACCAGGGCTGGTACAGCTATGATAGCCAGTAGTATATAGGCTGTTCTCTGGAGACCTCCCATTCCCATCACTACAGAAAACACAAAGCAGGTAAAAAGAATAAGATAAAGATTTTCTCCGCCGGCATTGACCATCCAGTTTGTAACGCCCATTGCTACGCCAGTCTTAAGCAGCCCTACGAGTATAAAGCCCATCCCGAGAAAGATTGCGGCAGCATAGTTAATGAGACTTGCCGTTTGAACCAGGCCAGCTTCAGCTTGCTGGAGAACGTTTGTTAATAGTGTTCCAAGAGAAGGTCTCTGCTGTACCGGACCAATGGCAAAAATTTTAACTACTCCTTGGAGGGTCTTAAGAAATAACACCAGTCCCGCCGCATATATTGGAGTAATAGCTCCCCAGCGCATATACACCATGCCAAATACAAGTAATGCCAGCCCTGCAATGTAATACCAGCCTTCCCCAAGAACCTGCTGCCAATTTGGAATGTTTTCAGGGGGAATTGGTTTAAGTTTATGGCGGGCAGCATAACCATCCACCTGAACAAGTAATCCAAGATAAAACAATGAAGAGGGGATAAGTGTGGCCAGAATCACGTCAGCGTAATCTATACCGAACATGACCACCATTAAAAATACCAGGCCGCCTAATACAGGTGGTACGGTATCACAGCCTGAAGAGGCGCAGGCTTCTACAGCAGCTGCATATTCGGGCTCATACCCAGCCTCTTTCATGGTTGGAATGGTGAATGAACCGGTGCCTGCAATGTTGGCCACAGGGCTGCCAGTAATAGTGCCGAATAATGCGCTGGCAACTACGGCGGCTTTTGCCTGGCCCCCCCTCACCTTTCCCATCAAAGAGGTAGCGAGGCGCATGAAAAAGTTGCCCCCGCCCATGCCCATCACCAGGCCGGCAAATAGGAAAAATCCCAAGATTGTATCACCGAGCAGGCGCCCGGGCGTACCCAGCATTCCGTCTGACCCGAAAGCAAAAGAGCCGATCACTTCTTTGAAAGGAATCGCAACCCCATAGAAAACTCCTCCCAGGTTATTAGCTAACCAGGGGTGTGAAGCTACCAGCGGGTAGATTATTCCTACCAGCAGCAGGGCAGCATATCCCCACCCGCCGACTCTTCTTCCGGCTTCTATGGCAAGTAAACCCAGGATTATTGCTGAACCAAGTACCCACCCATTTGGAGGTACGTCCCAGTCGTGGTAATCAATTTCCCTGGCGTTTGCAATAAACATGATGATTATCCCAAACAGGATGATCGCCATGGCGTAGTCATACCATGGAGTTGCTTTCCGGCCTTGTTTACGGGTTGCGCCAAGTCCTATAAAAATGTTCAGCCCCAGCAGGGCATATATCAGGTAATAATAAACTATGCCGGATAGCACATGGCCAAAAACCGGTATCGAGAACCAGTGAAGTATAAAAAGTATAATTGTTAAAATGGGCACTGTCAGGTAAACGAATTTAACTGGGGCAGGGAGCAGGTTGTATCGGGATAGTCTGGAACGAGGAGAAGCCCCTTCCCGGTTTGAAGCAGAGGAACCTTCAGTTGGTGGTGCTGGGTATTTTGGGCTAACGCTGGGATTCATTTTTGCGGTGCGCTTTATATATTTATCCGACCGATTTTTTTAAGCTGCCTGGCTGATAGATGCAATAAGGTTCAGCTTCGAGGTAATCTCCGGTTGCTTCATAGGCGCGGGCACGACAACCTCCACACAATCTCTTAAACTCACAGATGCCGCATTTTCCCTTGAGATTTTCGATGTTTCGCAGCTCGTTAAACAAAGGCGAATCGTTCCATACCTTGGCGAAGTTTTGCTCACGTATGTTGCCCGCGGATACATCAAAGTAGCCGCAGCCTTGTACTTGTCCAACATGAGAAATAAAACAAAAACCTGTTCCGGCCATGCATCCCCGGGTGTTGCTATTAAACCCCCTTTGTGATGAGGGAAATCCTCTCGGGTGGCTGTGCGCACTGGTCGAACAAATTCCGCATTCGCGCATTATTCGCTGGTAATGAGGTGCATCGGTCGGTTTAAAAAACAGCCGGTTCCCCAACTCCTTTTGTTTTTTACAGATCCAGCGCAGGACATCTTCGTATTCTGCCGGAGCGAGTTCCTGCTCGGCAAGCCCTTTGCCGCGCCCGGTAGGGACCAACAGGAAGGGGTGGAAAGCAGCAACTTTAAGCTCAAGAGCCATATCAACCAGTTGGGGTAGGTATTTGGAATTAAGGCGTGTAATCGTACTATTTATCTGCACTTCTATACCTGCGTTGTGGGCGTTTTGAATCCCTTCCAGGGCTTCATCAAAAGAACCTTTTTTGCCACGAAACTCGTCCTGCAAATCTGCAGTAGGGAAATCAATACTTATACTTATGCGAGAAACTGGTATCTCTTTTATGCACTGCGCGGTCTTGACGTTTATCAGGGTTCCGTTGGTTCCAACGACCACCCGGAATCCCTTTGAATTGGCGTACCTGCCGATATCATAGATATCTTCCCTCATCAGAGGTTCGCCGCCGGTGAGAATCAGTATGGGTTTTGCAACTTCAGATATTTGGTCAACAAGCCTGAAACATTCCTGGGTTGATAATTCACCAGTGTATTCTTCATCCATGGCTGCAGCCCGGCAATGAGCACAGAATAGGTTGCAGCGGCGTGTTATCTCCCAGGCTACCAGCTTCAAATCAGGCGCAACCAGGCCTGTGGCTTTGCGTTTTGCCGTGTCTTCCAAGCTTTACTCCATCTAAACCGGTTGTATATCTTGGCTTACCAAGCTGATACATAGACGTAAAGCTATTAAAACAGGCTTATCGGCAAGGCAGGAAATAGACGCCGGTTGGTAAAAATCTTAAAGAATATAACAGAATAATAATAAATCTGTCAAAATCTAATAAAATCTAAAATAAATTGAAGCAATTTGGGCTAATGGGTGAAGCTTGTATTATGCTTTTGTGTGATTCTGATGAGCTTCCACCATCGCTACCATAGTACGGTCCATGATATCATCGATCAAGGGTAATGCAGCAAGAATTTCTTCTGCAATTATTTCCTTCTGTTTCATCATGGCCATAACGCCTTCGACAGTCGGCTTACGGTGGCAGATAAATGCTTCAATTGATTCAGTGAGTGTAAGCCCGGCTTCAGACATTGTTATGCCGAAATCCTTACCAATTTCTTGAGCTTGTTGTACGGTTATTTTACGGTCGACTGGTGAGGAAACATACTGGATTATTAGTTCCAGAATGCTTTTGCCCAGGCTGGCAAGGTGGCTTCTTAGCCGTTGATTCAGACGGATGCCATCGCTAAGTGATGCGGTTATATTTACAGCCACTTCCCGGTGGGGCTCAGCGGTTTCCTCAAGTTTTGCTACCAAATCCTGAATACCCAACGTTTTTCGGCGCGAGACCATAAATTCATCAAGCTGGCTTCTTTGATATCGGCGGTGACCACCGGGTGTAATGAAAACCTTTATCTGCCCATCATCGGTCCATTGCCTGAGGGTGGCTTCACTGACACCCAATATACGGCATGCCTCGCCGATGCTCAGCCATGAATCTTGTATTGGTTCTAAGTTCATTTCCATAGTCATTGTTTTTATTCCTCTTATAATAACACGAAAGCAAGGCTGAACATAGCAATTGGATTTTATCCTGATACGGCAAATACCAGATTGCAGTTTAATTTTAACTTAACATGGTCGTAATAATCTGGAAACATTTTCCCGTTATACTGTTTACAGTTTTAAAAAAGGAGGCAAAAGAGTGTAATGATAAACGCGGGTGATACAGCCTGGGTACTTATTTCAGCTGCTATGGTAATGTTTATGACCCCGGGCCTTGCTCTGTTTTATGGTGGTATGGTCAGGAGGAAAAATTTGCTCTCAACCATCATGATGAGCTTTGCATGCATTGGTCTTGTCACCGTACTATGGATGACGTATGGTTACTCCATAGGATTTGCTCCCGGTATAGCCGGAGGTCTTGTCGGGAACCTGGAATACCTTGGGCTCAAGGGTGTAGGCCAGGAGCCTTTGGCAGTTTATGCTGCAACTGTTCCACACCTTGCCTTTATGACATTCCAGGGCATGTTTGCAGTAATAGCACTGGCTACCGGCATTTTTGCCAGCGCAGCGATAAACCCGACTGGAGCAGACGGGCTAGTAAATGGCGGGGGGATGCAGGTAGTTATCCAGATGATCAGCGTTGTTGCCGTAGCTGCGTTTGCTTTCATTGGAAGTATTGTGATTGGAAAAGTAGTTAATGCTACAGTTGGCTTAAGGGTAAAACCGGTAGAGGAGACTATAGGACTTGACCTTTCCCAGCATGCCGAAAGTGTTTATGGAGGTAGCATGCGATGAAAAAGGTAGAAGCGATTATTCGTGAAGAAAGGTTAAAAGCGGTGATCGAAGGCCTGGAGGAAAACGGTTATTTTGGGCTTACAGTAACAGAAGTTAGCGGCCGGGGACGCCAGAAAGGGCTGACCTTGCAGGGAAGATCTGCCCAGTACCAGGTTGACTTGATACCCAAGATTAAAATTGAGGTGGTAGTTATGGATGGAGATGTTCCCTTGATAGTCAATACGATATCCCGGATTGCTCGTACAGGAGACATCGGAGACGGTAAAATATTTATAATCCCAGTAGAAGATGCGATAAGGATCCGTACCGGAGAAGTTGGCGAAGACACACTTTAAATAAAATTAGGAGGAAAAAATTGGCCGACAAAAGAGAAAGCAAAGAGTATGTATTAAAAATGGCAAAGGAGCATGATGTTAAGTTTATCAGGCTCTGGTTTACTGATGTACTTGGAATGTTGAAAAGTTTTGCCATAACGGTTGAAGAGCTTGAGACAGCGCTTGAGGAGGGGATGGGGTTTGATGGTTCGTCTATCGAAGGATTTGCCAGGATTGACGAAAGCGATATGATAGCCCTCCCGGACCCCGATACGTTCCGGATGCTGCCATGGCGGCCACGAGAGCATCAAGCAGTAGCGCGTATATTTTGTGATATCGTAAGACCGGAGGGAACACCTTTTGAAGGTGATCCCAGGTATGTACTAAAAAGGATCTTGAAACGAGCTGCTGATATGGGATACACGTTCTATGTAGGTCCTGAATTGGAGTATTTTTACTTCAAGGATAATAAAAGTACCGAGGTTCTGGATGCTGGTGGTTACTTCGATATGATACCGCTGGATATGGCTACCGATCTTAGGCGGGAATCAGTCCTATCTCTTGAGAAAATGGGGATAGCAGTAGAATATTCTCACCATGAAGTGGCGCCTTCACAGCATGAAATTGACGTGCGTTATACCGATGCCCTTACTATGGCAGATAACGTAATGACCTATCGTTTGGTAGTAAAGCAGATTGCCCTGAACGCGGGTGTTTATGCAACTTTTATGCCTAAACCGCTTTTTGGGGAAAATGGTAGCGGTATGCATGTTCACCAGTCTCTGTTTAAAGGTGATAGTAACGCGTTTTTTGACAGAAGTGACAGCTATAACCTTTCGCAGACTGCAAAATACTATATTGCCGGGCTTTTAAAACATGCACCCGAGTTTACCTCAATAACCAACCAGTGGATTAATTCATATAAAAGACTGGTACCAGGTTATGAGGCGCCTGTATATCTTTCTTGGGCAAGGCGCAACCGTTCGGATATGATTCGAGTACCGGAATACAAGCCTGGCAGAGAAAAAGCCACACGGGCGGAACTGCGCAGTCCTGACGCGGCATGTAACCCTTACCTTGCATTTGCAGTCATGCTGGCTGCGGGGTTGGAGGGGATTGAAAAGAAATATGAACTACCGGCACCAATCGAAAGTAATGTTTTTGATATGACTGATGCAGAAAGAACAGAAAGGGGCATCGGCACTTTACCTTCCAGCCTCAGCGAAGCTGTTAAGTTAACTGAAAAAAGCCAACTCGTGCGTGATACTCTGGGTGAACATTGCTTTAATGCATTTTTAGAGAATAAAAAACTTGAGTGGGATAAGTACCGCATACAGGTTACCGAATATGAGCTAAAGCGTTACCTTCCTATACTATAAATAATTATTTACAACAGTTTAATAAATCGCCCACGGTAATGGTATTATATAGGGCATGACTAAATTGAGATTGGGCATGTCGCAAATCAACGCCACCGTGGGCGATTTTGGCGGCAACCGGGAAAAAATCATTAACGAGATTGCCAGGGCAAGGGAAATGGATTGTGACATAGTGGTTTTCCCGGAACTGGTGGTTACAGGCTACCCTCCGGAAGATCTCCTTTTTAAACCTCAATTCATTCGCGAAAATCGACAGTCTCTAGATGCCATTATTGATGCCTCCAGAGGAATCACAGCTGTAGTTGGTTTTGTAGATAGCGAAGGGGGATGCCTTTATAATGCAGCCGCAATAATACACGAAAGAGAGCTTAAAACTGTCTATCGTAAAATTATCCTGCCCAACTATGGTGTATTTGACGAGCAGAGATATTTTAAATCCGGAAGAGAATGTCCGGTTGTAATAGTTAAAGGAGCAGGGGTGGGGGTGAACATCTGTGAGGATATCTGGTTTGAAAATGGACCAGCGGCGATACAGGCATATAATGGCGCAGAACTTATAATTAATATCAGCTCTTCCCCATATCACTCTGGTAAATGGAGAGAACGCGAGGACATGCTTGGCAGGCGAGCCAGGGATTATAAAGTAGCTGTGGCTTATATTAATCATGTGGGTGGTCAGGACGAACTGGTATTTGATGGGGGTTCGGTTGTCATTGACAAGAATGGATGCCCGCTTGCAAGAGCGCCTCAGTTTGATGAAGCATTTGTAGCCGCTGACGTCGATCTTGGTCAACTTGATTGTAGGCTGGAAGTAATCGAGAATAAAGACGACAAACCAAAAAAACTGGATGCTTCCAACTGGAAAAGCACTCAATGCTTAATCTCCAAGCCTGTCGCTTTGGAACAAAAAACCCCTATTGAAACTAGTCTCATCGAGCCATTAGAACCGATCGCTGAAATTTACAAAGCCCTGGTTATTGGCACACGCGATTATGTATTTAAAAATGGATTCGAGCATGTTGTTATCGGTTTATCCGGCGGTATGGATTCAAGCCTGGTAGCAGCAATAGCAGTAGATGCTCTGGGTAATGAGCGTGTTACCGGGGTAGCTATGCCATCGTGTTTTTCATCTGGAGAAAGTCTTCCTGATGCCCAAGAGCTGTGTGTTAACCTTGATATAAAACTGATTACTATACCGATTGAAAAAATATACAACAGTTATCTCCAAACATTAGAAGAGGTCTTTTCGAGCGTTCCTCGTGATACAACTGAGGAGAATATACAAGCTCGTATCCGTGGCAACCTGCTAATGGCGCTTTCCAATAAATTTGGATGGCTGGTACTTACCACTGGTAATAAAAGCGAGATGGCGACTGGTTACACTACTCTTTACGGTGATATGGCAGGTGGTTTTGCAGTGATCAAGGATGTGCCAAAGACTCTGGTATATAAACTGGGGCTTTATCGTAATCGCGGCAATGGAGCAAAGCCAATACCTGAACGTGTTATGGCGAAAGCTCCCTCCGCAGAGCTTAGACCCAACCAGAAAGATAGTGACTCACTTCCTTTGTACGAAGTTCTTGACCCAATCCTTACCAGCTATGTTGAACAGGACAAAGAAGTAGCAGAAATTATTGCTCAGGGGTTTGATGCAGAGGTGGTAAAGCGGACTGCCCGTTTGGTGGATATGAGTGAATACAAGCGCAGACAAGCGCCTCCTGGTGTAAAAATCACATCGCGGGCATTTGGCAGAGACCGGCGCCTCCCGATCACGAACCGCTTTCGTGGCGTATAAGCTGCAAGTTAGTTCAAGTGTATTTGTTCTTACGCCTGTTATTAATAAGGAGCCTGTTATTAAGTGAAAATTGGCGTTCTTGCCCTCCAGGGTACTTTTTTTGAGCATATACATTCAGTCAGGAAACTAGGAGCGGAGGCAATTGAAATCCGCAAACCCCAAGAATTGGAAGGTGTTTCGGGGATTATCATTCCTGGTGGCGAAAGTACCGTTATCACCAGGTTAATACATGATTACAATCTATTTGATCCGTTGCGAAAGCTGGCGGAAAATTCCGTCCCATTTATGGGTACTTGTGCAGGCATGATTTGTCTGGCTAGCGATATAGGCAGTACGGTTGAACTGGAGACTCTTCATCTTATGGATATACGGGTAAACCGCAATGCATTTGGGCGTCAACTATCCAGCTTTGAAACAGAATTATATATTCCGATACTCGGAGAAAAACCCTTCCCGGGATTATTTATACGAGCACCAGAGGTGGAATCAGCTGGCGAAAGAGTGGGAATAATTGCCAGACTCGGTGATGGCAGAATTGTAGCTGTGCGCCAGGGCGGAATTCTGGCAACTGCCTTTCATCCAGAACTGATAGATGACCTCAGGCTGCACGAATACTTTCTGCAACTAGCGCGACAGTTTGCCTGCAAAGAAGCTGCATAACAACTAAAACAAAAAGTTTAGTATATTGGATTATGCAGCCAATACCCGGAGAATTGTAATTAAAAGATTACGGTAAAGAATTAGATGGAAGGGGATTATTGGCACTCTTCATAATTATATCTGTAATCACTAATGGCAACCCTTAATGTGTTACTTGCCAATTCGGCGCAATGCTCATCTTCGGGCAGTCCGCCAAGAGCACCTAAAATAGTGTTAGCGTCAATTTCCATGGCTTCATCCAGTGTTTTGCCTCTTGCAAGTATTACTGCCATACCACCTGCCGCGATGGAGTTTTTACAACCATCAGTATTGAAAGAGGCATCTAATATGACACCATTGTCAACCTTTATCCACATCATCATAGAATCTCCACAAAAACCATCAATCATGCCGAAAGCATTGTGATAGTCGCAAATGCGCATGTCTTTGGGATCCAATATCAGGTCAATTGCGGTATCCGAATAACCGTGCTCAATCATAACTTGCCTTACAAGTTGTTTTGCCTTTTCTTCCATCTCATCTATCATAGTGTTCTCCGAATTGGTATTAGAGTATTTTAAACCTCATTGATTTTGAGTTCAAGAAAGCCTGATGTGTTTTCCTGTGCTAAGCAGGGAAAAAGATGTCCCTAGCATGCTTTTCAAGCTGCAACAAGCTCCGAATCCGGTACAGTGTCCTGCTGCTACCAGATCTATTCCCAGTTGTTTGAAAGTTACTGCTGTGAGATTTATCTGTTCCTCGCTTGCGTTATATAAGTGAAAGCCGCCGATAACAGCGCGGATTTTACTTTCCTTGGTTATTGATTGGGCTTGTTTAATTGCATTGATAATACCTCGGTGGCTACAGACAGCTATAACTACCAGCCCCGAGCCGCTATTTATCACCAGTGCAAGATCATCAAGGAAGGGGTCGGGGAATGTATTGCCGCTTTTTGCCTCAAGCAAGTTCTTGTCCGGACATTCAAAACTGCTCTTTAACGGAATTTCACCAGTGGTGGAAGTTGAATTGGAAATCCTATATGGAAGTTCGGTTAAAATCAGTTTAGCATTATGAGCTTCTATATCTTGCAAGGTAAATGGAACCCCAATATAATCCGGATTTGAATTGCCAGCGCGAATAGCATATTTGGGATTAAAAGCTGATGGGTGGGCAATTAGCCTGGTTCCCTCTCCGGCTTGTTTCAAAACGTTTATCAATCCGCCAGTGTGGTCGTAATGGCCGTGGCTCAGAACTACAGCCTTGAGATTATTAAAATCCTTGCCAGCCAGCCGTGCATTATGCAGGGCGGTAAAACTCCTGCCAGTATCAAAGAGGATTTTCTCGTCATCTATTTCTACCAGCAAGCTTAAGCCCCACTCTGCCAGGTAACAAGACGCTGCTATATTATCGGCAAGAACGGTGATATCAATCTTCATCGCCAGTGCCCAATCTTATGGAATCGACGTATTTTTCTGTGTTGGGAGAGAATTCGGGCCCGGTTATTTTATAGCTGCCACCCTCGATTTTTATGGCTTTTGCACTAAGAAGGGCTGTCGCTATTTTATTACGAGCCGAAGCAAGTATCCGTTGGAATGTCGGTCGTGATATTTTCATTTGACTGGCGGCTTCTTTCTGTTCCAGCCCTTCTAAATCTTTTAGTCTTATCGCTTCGATTTCTTCGAATGAAAGAGAAATCTCTTCAAGGAAGCGCATTGGTACTCCTCGGGGTTTAAAATACCTGACATTCGGTAAAAAACTGATGTGGCGGCATTTACGCGGCCTTGCCATATAACAACCTCTGGTAAAGATATACGTCCATTGTAGGTTAAGCATCACCCTTTTTCAATCGGTTGATGGTTGCATTACCATAATAATACGGTGGGTGACCACAATTAATGGAGGGGCAGGGATGAAAACGCACATACAAAAATGGGGGAACAGTCTTGCTTTACGAATACCCAAATCCTTCGCTATCGATGCAGGTCTCCAAAAAAATACATCCGTCGAACTCTCTCTGTCAGATGGGAGGCTTATTATTGCTCCGGTAAAGAAGCCGGAGATAAAACTTGAGCAACTTCTGGCAAATATAACTGAAGATAATCTGTACTGTGAGACTTATACCCGCATAACTGAAGGGAAAGAAACGTGGTAGGCACCACAGCTTACATACCCGAACGTGGTGACGTGGTTTGGATTACCCTGGATCCGCCAAGCAGGCCATGAACAAGCTTGCAGGCGGCCAGCTGTGGTGCTCTCGCCACGTGCCTACAATAGTAAAGTGGGGCTGGCAATCCTTTGCCCGGTTACCAGCCAGGTCAAGGACTACCCCTTTGAGGTCAATATTCCGATGGGGCTGCCGGTGGTTGGAGCCATACTGTCTGATCAGGTGAAAAGCCTTGAATGGCGTACCCGAAACGCCGAATTGATATACACGTTACCGGTAGAAATTATCGCCGAGGTTCTCGAGAAACTGAATACACTATTAGTCTAAAGAATGGTTATTCGGCTAATAGATAATTGGCGGTTGCCGGGTATAAAGCAGGATTCCCATATCGATGCTAAAATACGATTGCGCCCTACATTTAATTGATAGCTCTCTTGAGCTGGTGTTATAATTGCATTCGTTAGTGCTAGAGGTGTCCATCTCTTCCGGCAATTGTATCATCTTATGGGCGGTTAGCTCAGTGGTTAGAGCACCTGCTTCACACGCAGGGGGTCACTGGTTCAAATCCAGTATCGCCCACCACTTTTCAAAGCTAAAATAACCCTTGTGATTCATTTTTGGATATACAAGTTGCCAGTTACCATGCTTAGGTTGTCTAAAGCAC
>JAQUNW010000011.1 GCA_028717385.1 Dehalococcoidales bacterium
TTACCCTTGCCTCGATTTCCTTTGACTTGGGGTGAGAGAGTATATCGTTGATCTTTTGCATCCAACGACTATAGCCTCTCGGGTAATAACTTTCCACATATATCTGTTTCATTAAAAAGACTCCCGGTTATCACCTCCCCGGGAGTCCAATATGTATCTGAACTTTTGCAGAATGAAGATAGCTTTGTATTTACGAGTTACGAGATGCCTGGAGTTTGATTTCAATACGATGGGGCCTGTAGAATGTTCAGATTAGTTTGACCAAATCTAATACTTGGAGGCATTCTGACTGATGGTATGGCTAAAACTGATTTTGTGTTGCGCCATTATATTGATAGCGGGTACGAAGTTAGCCCGTTATGGAGACGCCATTTCTGAGAGAACCGGCTTGGGAGGTATGTGGATAGGCCTGGTTTTAATTGCACTTGTAACATCCATGCCAGAAATGGTAACAGGTATAAGTTCAGCTGCGATTGTAGGCAAACCCGATATGGCACTGGGGAATTTCTGGGGGAGCTGTACATTTAACCTCACCATACTTGCTATTCTTGACATAATGAATAGAAAAGCCCCGGCGTTGTCCTTGGCTAATAGTCGCAACATATTACCAGCCGTGATGGGAATCATTTTAATATCATTTGCCGGACTCACCATTTTGATCGGTGATCCGGTTACCAAGCTTTCTATTGGCTGGCTGGCAATCACCAGTATTGTCATTTTTGGCAGTTATTTATTCGGTATAAGACAAATGTTTATCTATGACCAGAAGCACCCAGAACCGAAAGTTGAAGAGTCGGATAAATATTCACATTTAAGCAGTATTCGAATATATGGAACTTTCGCACTGGCGGCTCTGGCGATTATCGGGGGCGGCATCTGGTTATCACTGATCGGAGATGAAATTTCAGTAACCTATAACCTCAGTGCCAACTTTGTTGGAAGTCTGTTTCTGGCAATCGGCACGTCTTTACCCGAACTTGTGGTAGCCATAACAGCGCTTCGAATGGGGAGTATTGACCTGGCAGTAGGCGATATACTAGGTGCCAATATGTTGAATACCGCCAACATTTTTATAACTGATCTTTTTTATACCCCCGGCCCTTTGTTGGCAGAGGTATCACTGCGTAATCTTTTCACAGCAGGCACTATGGTAGTGATGACATTGCTCGTAATCGCCGGATTAAAGTTAAAAATGAAACGAAAAACATTTGGTTTTATCAGCTGGAATACTCTGCTAATTATAATCCTTTACTTGTCAATTTCATTCGTTTTGTTTTATTATTAGCATCTGTTTTCACTTGCTGGAAGACGTTCAAAAATTATTTCCAGCAATCATAATTACCGAATCTCATCCTTGAACCAGTTAGTGAACATTGCTTAAACTTTAAGCTATAGGGTAAAATTAGCGGATACGCCCCTGTAGCTCAGAGGATAGAGCACCGGCCTCCGGAGCCGGTTGCGAGAGTTCGAGTCTCTCCAGGGGCGGTGCTTATTAAAAAACAAATAGCGGGAGGCTCATTATAGTTACCAAACATAATATTATTGGAATCCGGTGGCACGGTCGGGGTGGCCAAGGGGCGGTAACTTCAGCCGAACTTATAGCGAGAGCAGCCATCGAAACCGGTGGATATGCCCAGGCATTCCCAGCATTCGGGCCAGAAAGGCGCGGAGCGCCGGTTCTTGCCTTTGATCGAATTAGTTCCGGCCCGATACGTAGCCGTGCCGAAGTTAACGATCCGAATATTGTCGTTGTTCTCGATCCCCGCCTGATGGACGCGGTAAACGTAACAGCAGGTATGGAACACAATGGATTGATTATAGTCAACACCAGGCTTAATCCCGATGAAATCAGCGCCCGTTATGATAACCGATTCCGGGTAGCTACAGTAGATGCTAATACCATTGCCAGAGAGGTTCTGGGGGTTCCTATTGTCAATACAACCATGATGGGAGCACTTATAAAAGCCAGCGGCATATTAAAACCCGAAGATCTGGTTGAGCCTCTTAAAGACCGTTTTGGCCGTCTGGCAGAAAAGAATATTAACGCCATGAACCGGGCATTTAAAGAAACCATGATAAAGGAGCAGTAGATTGGCTAAACCAGACAACGAACTTACCTGGCAAGACATTGAAATAGGGGCTATAGTCACGACCCCAGGCAATGCCAGCCAGTATCGCACTGGCGACTGGCGTTCCCAGCGGCCAGAGTACATATTTGATCGATGTATCAAATGTGGAGTATGTGCCATTTATTGCCCCGAAGGCTGCATAAATCAAAACAAGGAAGGCTTTTTTGAGGCTGATATGTTCTATTGTAAAGGGTGCGGCATCTGCGCCACTGAATGCCCCGTATATGTAATTAGTATGACAGAGGAGGTTGAATAATGGCTAAAAGAGTCGGTATTGAAACCTCCATAGCAATCAGCGAAGTAGCCGCTGCTTGCGATGTAGACGTGGTAGCCGCATATCCGATTACACCACAAACTCACATCGTGGAACATCTGGCCGACCTGGTTGCAAATGGCGAGCTTGACGCAGAATATATTCCCGTTGAATCAGAGCACTCTGCCATGAGTGCGTGTCTGGGCTCAGCTGCATCAGGAGCCAGAACTTTTACAGCTTCGGCAGGGCAGGGTCTCGAGCTAATGCATGAAGTTCTATTTGTAGCCAGCGCGATGAGGCTGCCAGTAGTTATGGCGGTTACCAACCGCGCTGTTTCATCTCCTCTAAGTGTTTGGGGTGACCATTCAGACGTGATGGCTGCCCGAGATGTAGGATGGATTCAGTTATTTGTTGAAAATGGACAGGAAGCCGTTGATAATATAATCTGCGCCTTCAGGATGGGCGAAGATCCCAACGTGTTACTTCCAGTGATGGTAAACCTTGATGGGTTCCATCTATCTCATATGATAGAACCCATTATTATCCCTGAAAAAGAAGAAGTAAGTCGGTTTTTACCCCCAAACAACTACCCATTACCGCTTCATCCCGATAAGCCAGTAGCCATGGGGGACTTCGCGCCACCCTTCATCTTTACCGAGGCAAAATGGGCACAAGAAGTCAATCTAAAAAATTCATATGACACAATAATAAAAACCTGGCATGAATTCGGCCAGCAATTTGGCCGTTATTATCAGCCTGTTGAGCAATATCTTACAGATGAAGCTGACACCTTGCTGCTTACAATGGGGAGCTTCAGTGAAACTGCCATGACGGCTATTGACAGTCTGCGCGAACAAGGCCATAAGGTTGGCTTGGTGCGCATCAGATTATGGCGCCCGTTTCCTTTTGAGGAGCTAAGAAAGGCCGTTGGCGGCGTTAAAACCCTTATCGTTTTAGATAGGGCAATCTCAACCGGTGGCCCGGGGGGACCGGTTGCCAGTGAGGTTAAAGCAGCCCTTTACAACGAGCCGAAAAAGCCTGCAATTGTCAGTTTTGTTGGCGGCCTTGGTGGGCGTGATATCACCCGAGAAGGCTTTGAGACCATAATACTCCGCGGACAAGAAATTGCAAGGAACGGAAGTCCAAATGAATATGAAATTTTCGGCGTGAGGAAATAAATGATAGGTCAAAGTGTATATGTCCCACGGTTGCTACCAGAAATTGAAAGCCTTGCCCCAGGTCACCGGGCTTGCATCGGTTGCGGTGAAGTGCTGGCCATCCGGCAGGCTTTTAAAGCTATCGGACGTAACGCAATAGTAGTTAATGCCACCGGCTGCATGGAGATTATCGCCAGCCAGCTACCATATACTTCATGGCGGTTACCATGGATACACACACTATTTGAGAATACAGCTGCAGTTGCATCAGGAGTAGAGGCTGGATTAAAAGTAATGGCACGCAAAGGCCGTTACAATCACCAGAATACTAAAGTAGTAGCCATAGCCGGTGACGGTGCAACCGTTGATATTGGGCTTCAAGCTTTATCCGGAGCCCTGGAAAGAGGTCATGACTTTGTTTATATCTGCCTGGACAATGAAGGGTATATGAATACTGGTATCCAGCGCTCTTCTGCCACGCCCTACGGAGCCACTACCACCACTTCTCCTGCTGGTAAAAAAAGCATTGGTCAATTCAGCTGGAAGAAAGACCTTCCAGGAATAGCAGTTGCCCATCGTATTCCTTACGTAGCTACTGCCTGCCCCAGTTATCCGGTTGACCTGATTGAAAAAGTGAAGAAAGCAGTTGCCACAAAAGGGCCGTCTTACATCCATATCTTTTCGGGGTGCCCCACAGGATGGGGATGCGCTACCAATTTAACCATCAAGCTTGGACGACTGGCAGTAGAAACAGGCGTGTTTCCTTTATATGAAGTTGAGAACGGCAAATATACCATTACCTACAAACCAGAAAAGCTGCGCCCGCTCACCGATTACATGAAACCACAGCGGCGTTTCCGTCACTTGACCGAAGATACCATCAAACTGATCGAAAAGCGAGTCGCTGAGGAATATTACAAACTCTTGGAGAAAGACGAATGTCAGAAGTAAGTGTTAAAGAGGAGATCTTGGGGGATATTCTTGACAGATATAACCGAGACCGCGGACAACTCATTTCTATACTGCAGGACATACAGACTGAATACAATTATTTGCCCCGAGAAGCTATAAATTTTGTCAGCAGTGAACTTGGTATTCCTCTGAGTCAGGTTTACAGTGTTGCCACATTCTTCAAAGCATTCTCGCTTAAACCCAGAGGCCGTCATACCGTACATGTTTGTATGGGAACTGCTTGTCACGTCAGAGGTGCTACACAAATACTTGAGCAAATGGGTAATGAAATGAACGTAGGTTGTGGAGGTACCACCAAAGATGGCAAGTTTACTCTTGAAAGTGTTAACTGTGTTGGTGCATGTGCCCTTGGGCCGGTGGTTGTGGTCGACGGAGAGTATGCTGGTCAGATGACGGTTAATAAGATAAAACCGCTACTGGAGAAATATGATTAACCATGAGTAGAATAGTCAGTAAGTTAACCTCACTAAATGAACTTGAAAAAACGCGATCGCTTATTGTTGCTGAACGTCCAAAGGCATCTACTATTTCCGTATGCTGTGGTACCGGTTGCCAGGCTTTTGGTGGGCAAAAAGTAGCAAAAGCCTTTAGGGATGCGATTGAATCGCACGGCCTGAAAGATCGTGCGATTGTTAAAACGACTGGTTGCCATGGTTTCTGCGAAAGAGGGCTGTTAGTTGTAATCAGGCCTCAAAACATCCTGTACCAGCATGTCCGGCCTGAGGATGTAGAAGAAATCGTCAGTGAAACTATCATGAAAGGCAAGGTGATCGAAAGATTACTTTACATAACTTATGACAACGGTAATAAAATCGTTGCTGAAGAAGACGTGCCTTTCTACAAAAAGCAAATGAGGTTGGTATTTGGAGCCAACGGATACATAGATCCAACCGAAATCGATGATTACATTGCCATAGGCGGTTATTCCGCTCTTGCCAAAGTTCTTTCTTCAATGAATCCCGAGCAGGTGATAGAAGAAATAGCAGCTGCCGGTCTTCGCGGTAGGGGAGGGGGCGGTTTCTTAACAGCTACCAAGTGGAAAAGCACGAAAGAAGCCCACGGCGAACCTAAATATGTTATCTGTAACTGTGATGAAGGCGACCCTGGAGCTTTTATGGACAGAAGCCTGATGGAAGGTAATCCACATAATATCCTGGAGGGTATGATAATCGGTGCTTACGCTGCCGGTTCCAGCATCGGTTTTATATATATACGTAATGAATATCCCCTGGCAGTTAAAAACGCTGAGATCGCCATTCGCCAGGCAGAAGAATACGGTTTACTGGGAGATAATATTCTTGGTTCAGGCTTCAGTTTTAAGGTAAGCATTAACCGTGGAGGAGGTGCTTTTGTCTGCGGTGAATCAACCGCCCTCATGGCATCCATTGAGGGCAAGGTCGGAGAACCGCGCGCCAAATATGTACACACGTCTGAAAAGGGGTTGTATGATTGCCCAACAGTCCTTAACAACGTCGAGACCTGGGCTAACGTTCCGCTGATAATCAATCGCGGTTCCGCATGGTACTCTTCGATTGGTACTGAAAACAGCAAGGGTACCAAGATCTTCTCCCTGGTTGGCAAAATAAATAATACCGGCCTCGTTGAGGTTCCTATGGGTATTTCGCTCAGAGAAATTATATATGAGATTGGCGGAGGAATACCGGATAATAAAAAGTTTAAAGCAGTTCTCACCGGAGGCCCGTCAGGGGGCTGTATACCGGAGAGCCTGCTCGATCTGCCAGTTGACTTTGATGAGCTTACCAGAGTGGGCTCGATGATGGGATCAGGCGCCATGATCGTCATGGATGAAGACAACTGCATGGTAGACATTGCCCGTTATTTTCTCAAGTTTCTTGAAGAAGAATCCTGCGGCAAATGTGTTCCCTGCAGAGAAGGTCTGGACCGGATGAGGCAAATATTGGATGACATTAGTGAAGGAGAAGGCAAAGAATCGCACCTCGCACTGCTCGAAGAGATGTCAGCGGCAATCCAGAATGGCTCATTATGTGGGCTGGGGCAAACAGCGCCCAACCCGGTTTTGACCACTCTTAAGTATTTTCGTGAAGAATATCTTGCGCATATCGTCGATAAAACATGCCCTGCGGGCGTCTGCAAATCACTTGTCAGCTATAACATTGTGGATGAAAACTGTACGGCTTGCAGGTTGTGCGTGAAGGCATGTCCGGCTGAAGCTATTGAATTTATCGGCAAAAAGATTCCGGTCGTTCTTCATCAAGACAAATGCACGAAATGCGGCGCATGCATGAAAGCATGCAAGTTCAATGCAGTAGAAATAAGATAGCGGAGTAATAAATGGTAACGCTTAAAATTGACGGAAGAGAAATTCAAGCGGAATCGGGTAAAACAGTTCTCGAAGCTGCTCAGGATAACAATATATATATACCGACTTTATGTGTCAGTGAGGCAGTAGCCGCGTATGGAGCATGTCGTCTTTGTATGGTTGAAATTACTACTGGTAAACGCAAAAGACTTGTTGCATCCTGCTTATATGAAGTATCCAATGGATTGGTAGTAGAAACACAAACAGAGCGGGTTTTAAACATAAGACGCCTGGTAATGGAATTACTGCTTGCCCGCTGCCCCAATTCGCCGGAAGTCATCGAAATGGCCCGGAGCGTCGGCATTGAAGCCAGCCGATTTCAGGCAGAAGAGGAAAACAATTTCTGCGTTCTATGCGCTTTATGCACTCGGGTTTGCCGTGAAGTTGTCGGCAAAAGCGCAATAAGCCTCGTCAGCAGAGGAACAGAGCGTAAAGTAGCACTACCGTTTTGTGATGATGCTGATGCGTGTATCGCCTGCGGATCTTGCGCTCAGATTTGTCCTACCGACGCAATTACGATGGAAGATCAGGGAGACAAACGAATCATTACCTGGCCGAGTTCAAGTCATGAATTTAAAATGAAAAAGTGCGAATCCTGTGGAAACTATTTCGCACCGGAAAAGCAAGTTTCTTTTATGATGAAAAAAAGCGGTCTGGAGGCAGAGAAGTTCAATCTGTGCATGACTTGTCGCCCCTAACGATTGAATTGAACCTTTAATCTTCCTTTGTTATACTCATGTATACAGCGGGGTGTAGCGCAGTTGGCTAGCGCGCAGCGTTTGGGACGCTGAGGCCGGAGGTTCGAGTCCTCTCACCCCGAT
Organism: Dehalococcoidales bacterium; assembly: GCA_028717385.1. Lineage (NCBI taxonomy): Bacteria > Bacillati > Chloroflexota > Dehalococcoidia > Dehalococcoidales > Dehalococcoidales bacterium. The sequence goes on from JAQUNW010000011.1 coordinate 7,674, forward strand.
TTTTATTATTTGGTTCTCGTATGAAACTTGACAAGTACAAATCAAAACGAGACTTCTCAAAAACTCGTGAACCTGACGGCTCCGGAACAAAAGAGAGCCCTCAGCAGTTCCAATTTGTCATTCAAAAACATGATGCCAGCCACCTCCATTATGATTTCAGGCTTGAAATAGATGGAGTGCTTAAAAGTTGGGCAGTTCCTAAAGGGGTTCCCCTGGAGAGCAATATCAAAAGACTGGCAGTTCAGACAGAAGACCATCCTTTAGACTACATAAATTTTGAAGGCGAAATCCCCAAAGGTCAATATGGTGCCGGCACTGTCCATATTGTTGACAGTGGTAATTTCACTCTGCATAGCCATGATTTAAAAAAGATCGAATTTGAACTTGCCGGCAGCACGTATTTCGGAAAATATGTTCTGATTCATACTAGCGAGAATAATTGGTTAATGTTTAGAAAAAAAGAAGCATAAGAATCAATGACAATTGATACAATAGAAAGAAAAGTTAAGCTGGTAATTAATAATAGCGCTATAAAAAACAAACCATTTGTTGATGATTTTATTGCTGGAGTAGCTGACGGGCTGGTCTCCCCCCTAAACGGCAGTACATCTTATAAAAGAATGCAAATTGTGATAGAAAAAGAGGAAGTATCGGTAATATTTGATCATCTTCCCGTTAAGACGGATGATTTCCTGGATACAATGATTAAATCAACAATAGTTGGCATGGCGAGCATTCTCGGGGTTTCCGAGCCCGTAACTCATTTGGAAGTCCAGGTTGACCGGTGATAATATTTCATTTAATTCCATGAATGATGACCAATAAGGAAAACCAGAATATTCCAAAGGTGCCTAAAGGCAAAATCGCGGTCTTATTCAGTCTGCTACTGCAGTTTGTTCCGCTATATGCTTTATGGCTGGTACTATCAGAACATTACCAGCCATTTTATCTGATCAGCGGAGCATTGATATGCGGATTTATTGTATTCTTTAACCACGAAATGTTTGCCGATTTTCTCCCAACGGATCGAAACAGTATGCTTACCATGCAGTCCGCTTTCCGGACTGCATTTAATCTGATGAAGTACCTTCCATGGCTTGTGTTTCAAATTATTAGAGATAATCTGCTTGTCGCCTATCTGGTTATCCATCCGAAGATGCCAATCGATCCCAGACTGCTAAGTTTTAAAACAGGGTACCACCGGTCAGCTAGCCAGGTTATTCTGGCAAATTCCATCACTCTTTCTCCGGGCACGATGACCATTTTGCTGGAAAACAATCATTACCTGATTCACGCGCTAATTCCCTCCTCTTGTGATAATCTCACCAGCGGAGAGACCCAGGCAAGGGTCGCAAAAATCTTTAATGAGGCACCAGAAAAAGCTCCCAAATCGGTATGTGGCTATACGTTTGAGGAAGTGGAATAGTGGAAGGTTTTATTATATTTGCGGCCTTTTTCATTCTAATACTCAACGTGGTCTGCCTATATCGCGTGGTAAGAGGACCAAATGTATTTGACCGTGCATTGGCGGTTAGTGTGATTGGCAATAATACAGTTTTACTGATTGTTCTAGTCGGCTTCATATTCGAGCGAATTGATATGTTTTTTGATATCGCAGTGGCTTATGCACTGTTGAACTTTATGCTATCTATTGCGCTTGGTAAATACTTTGAACGTTGGGGCAAACGATCACGATGAATATCCTGGCTGCGGTTTTGATTGCTGCAGGGCTGTTCTTTTTGAGTATCAGCTGCTTCGGGTTAATCCGGCTGCCTGATTTTTATGCACGCAACCATGCAGCAGGCAAATCGGGAACCCTGGCAGCAATGTTGATACTTGTGGGACTGGCAATTTACAACGGTTTTGATATTACTATATTGCGCCTGTTTATTATCCTGTTGTTTTTGGGTGTTTCCAGCCCTACTGCCACCCACGCCATTGCCCGAGCAGCTTATAAACTGGGGCTCGAACCGTGGACCCTGAAAAATCGCAATCCCGAATTCAGCCACGATGGGGGCACTCCGCAAGATGAGAGCAGTAGTTCAAACGAGGCACTACACTAAATGCTAGGCAATTTTGATTTTTGGTTATTGGCTTTTCTGATTGGGATGGCTCTTGTTGCCCTCAATATGAGAGATTTGATAGGGGCGGTACTGGTGCTATCTGCTTATAGCTTATGCATGGCTTTACTGTTTGCACTTTTAGGAGCGGTTGATGTCGCGCTGGTGGAAGCCACCCTGGGTGGAGGCATCACCAGCGTTATCTTGATTGCTGCTGTACTCCACATGAAAAGGAGGTCAAAGGATTGAAGGCTATTGCTACTATAATTATCGCAGCTTTTGCCGCAGTAATGATATACGCGACCTCTGGTTTATCTGTACCAGGAGATCCGGAATCCCCTGCAGCGGGCAATGTATCGGAATTCTATATCGAAAATTCAATGGAGGATATGCATACTCCGAATATTGTTACTTCAGTCCTTGCTGACTATCGTGGCTTTGACACTCTGGGCGAGACACTGGTGATTTTTACAGCCAGCCTCGCCTGTGTACTTATATTAACCAGGAGAGTTGACCGTGATTGAGCGCTATGACAGCATCATTGTCGACATTACCTGCCGCATAATGGTTCCTTTTATTCAACTTTTTGGCATGTACGTTATTTTTCACGGGCATTATAGCCCAGGTGGAGGGTTCCAGGGTGGAGTGTTACTGGCTTCCAGTATGATCCTTCATCGTTTAAGCCTGGGTTATAAAGAGTCCTATTTAAAGTTGCCCCCGGCTAGAGCGTCCGTCCTGGGAACCGGTGGCATGTTTCTTTTTATCTTGACAGCCCTCACCCCGATTTTTTTTGGTGGAGTATTTTTAGATTATGGTTTTTTGCCTATACCAGGATTGGAACCTGCAGAACTTAGATATTACGGCATTCTTATTGCTGAAATTTGGATTGGTATAGCTGTATTTGGCTGCCTGGTAGTAATTTTTGACCGGCTGACAGAAAGAAGATTGGATTAGTATGGGAGATATTGCGTTTCACTATAGTTATATTATGATTATCATTCTTCTGGTTATCGGACTATATGGTATGCTCGGAAAACGCAACCTTATAAAAAAGATAATCGGACTTAACATTTTTCAAACAGCTATATTCCTTTTCTTTATAGAAGGCGGTCTTAAAGACGGAGGTACAGTTCCAGTGATCGATCCGGCATTGGGCACTGAAGCCGCCATCTATTTCAACCCTCTGCCTCATGTAATGATTCTGACTGCAATTGTTGTTTCTGTTGCAACTACAGGAGTTGCGATGGCTTTATTACTGACGATTTATCGAAATTACACGAGTCTTGAAGAAGACATCATTTTGGAGCGTATGGGAAAGTGATTGAACATCTCCCAGCTCTTATACCCATAAGCTTGATATTGTTTGCCTTTATTGCCGGTATACTCGGAATGATGAAGTACAGGCTTAGCCGATATTTGGCGATATTGGGAGCCGTAGCAGCGTTTGGTTTATCAGTCACCAGTACGATTCATGTTTTACAAACCGGGACTATGAGCTACCACTTTGGTAATTGGCCGCCGCCATATGGCATTGAATTTGTCATGGATACATTAACGTGTTTTATGGTGCTGGTTATCACTGGCATCGGATCCATTCTTCTCATGTTCCCTACCAAGCCTGGATTTATGATCGACGAGCAAAAAAGCGCAACCCTATATACTTTGGTATTGTTATTCATGGCCGGGTTGTGCGGAATGGTTATGGCCGGAGACCTGTTTAACCTTTATGTGTTCCTGGAAATTTCCTCACTTACAACTTTTGCGCTGGTGTCAATTGGAGGAGGAAAAGCCTCTGTTGCCAGTTTCCGATACCTGATAATGGCCAGTATCGGGGGGTGTTTTTACCTTTTGGGAGTTGGGTTTATTTACTTTTCCGTAGGGTCGATCAACATGGCAGATGTGTTTCAATTACTGCCCGCTGTATATGACTCGCCTTCTGTAATTGGCGGAGCTTTTCTCATAATAACTGGATTGTGCCTTAAAATGGCTTTATTCCCCTTTCATACATGGCTACCAGATTCTGATACATACGCCCCTCCCGTTGTTGCCGCTTTTTCGGCTGCTGTGCAGATAGAAGTCCCTGCATACGTAATCACAAGATTGCTACTGAACGTATTTTCCCAAGATTTCATGGTAACATTGACCCCAATAACTGATATCATTGCCTGGATTTCTGCTGCAGGAATTATTATTGCCTCAATATTAGCAATCGCTCAAAATAATTTCAGGCGAATGCTTGCTTATAGCAGTGTAGCCCAAGTTGCTTACATAGGTCTCGGAATCGGTCTTGCCAATCCTTTGGGAATAGTCGGTGGAATTTTCCATATTATGGCACATTCCCTAATGAAAGGAAGCTTATTTTTAATTGCAGGCGGCCTTCATCACCATAACGGTATATGGAATATCCAGGGCTTCCAAGGTCTCGGTCGGCGCATGCCTTGGACTATTGGCGCTTTGACGATCGCAGCTCTCGGAATGATCGGTATACCGCCAACTGCCGGGTTTTTTAGCAAGTGGTACCTTCTGTTAGGGAGTATTGATAGCGGCAAGTGGGTCTTTGTTGCAGTAATGTTGATAAGCAGTCTTCTGAATGCAGTTTATTTTTTCCGTATTATCGAGAAGGCATTTACCCCGCTAAATAACCAGGCAGCATCCTCTGATAATCCTCGGGAGCTTCCAGGAAAAATGCTGGCTCCTATTTTAATCCTCGCAACGGGAATCCTGGTAGCCGGAGCATTAAATGTCGTTATAATAAATAACCTGATTATGCCGGTGGCGGAAGGCTTATAGAAATGAGTGGTATTTTAGCCTTCCTGCCTTTAGCTGCAATATTAGTTTCGTTTGTTGCATTCATATTAATCATTCTTCTTAGAAACAATCCAAACGCCCGCGAAGCCGTTACCATCATTGCTGCGGTGAGTAAATTTACCATTGTTTTTTCTATGCTGGAAAAGGTTCTGGCTGGGAATTATCCTGAAATCAAACTACTCAGTCTTTCACCCGGGATAGAACTTGCTTTGAAGGTTGATGAGGCGGGTATTATTTTTGCCTTATTAGCTTCTTTCCTCTGGATTGTAACCTCTTTTTATTCGATAGGATATATGCGAGGGCTTTCCGAAACGCACCAAACCAGGTTCTTTGCCAGTTTTGCATTGTGCCTTTCATCAACCATTGGCTTGGCTTTCTCGGTGAACCTGCTGACTTTTTATCTTTTTTACGAAATACTCACAGTTGCTACCTACCCATTGGTGATTCACAAAGGAACCCCCGAATCTTTAAAAGCCGGCCGCAAATACCTGGCTTATCTTATCACCGGAGGGGTAATTCTACTGGCAGCTATTATATATACCTATCAGATTAGCGGCACATTAGATTTCAAACCTGGGGGTTTCTTGCCAGAAGCAGCCAGTTTTACCCAAATTGCCACACTATTCAGTCTCTTCTTTTTAGGTTTTGGTTTCAAAGCAGCAATCATACCACTCCATAGCTGGCTTCCTTCAGCGATGGTAACCCTAACACCGGTTAGCGCTCTTCTTCACGCAGTTGCTGTCGTTAAAGCCGGAGTATTTGGGCTGGTAAGAGCTACTGGATTTGTCCTTGGACCGGAAAAATTATTAAATATCGACGCGTCCTGGGTTATGGCAGCACTGGCGTCGTTTACAATTATTGTCGCATCATTGTTGGCTTTTCGCCAGGATAACCTTAAGCTTCGGTTGGCTTATTCTACAATTGCACATCTCTCATATATTATATTAGGGCTTGCTTTATTTTCCGAAGCTGCCTGGAGCGGAGCGTTGCTTCATATTGTCAATCACGGCGTTATGAAGATAACTCTTTTCTTCTGCGCCGGTGCTATTTACGTTAAAACCCATCTGGCCAACATCAGCCAGCTTGACGGCATTGGTAGAAAAATGCCCTGGACAATGGCAGCATTTACAATTGCAACCATGGGTCTTGCTGGCATGCCTCCAGTTGCGGGATTTGTCAGTAAGTTCTTATTGGTAGAAGGGGCGTTTGCTGATGGGCGGGCAGTTTTTGGAATTGTGTTACTCATAAGCGGCTTACTCAATGCAGGATACTTTTTCCCGATCGTTTATCGGGCGTTTTTCAAGAACTCGCCTGACGGTGATGGTACCAAAGAAGCTTCACCTATTATGCTAATGCCTATTGTTGTTACTGCTGGTTTGTCTCTGTTTTTAGGTATATTTCCCGATGGAATTTTCCACTTCTTTAATCTGGCTGAAAACATTGCAAGGCAAGTAGTGGGGATTATCTGGTGAAGAAAAAGATTATTCTTGTTATCATTTTTATTGCCGTATTCATGCTACTGGATCAAGTGTTTCACCTTACCCACGGAGAAGGATGGTGGGCACAGGTACCGGCATTTTTTGCATTTCTTGGTTTTCTTGGAGGTCTTTTGATTTTCTTTTTGGGAAAAATTGTAATCAGCGCGCTTTTACATCGCAACGAGAATTATTATGAGTCTGACAGAAATAATCAATAGCGTTCCCCCTGTATCGGTGTTTTTTATTGTGGCACTGGTAATGCTTTTTGCGCCTTCACGTACCAGGGCGATTTTATTTCTTATCTCCTCTCTACTAGTTTTTCTCTCGCTTCCGCTTCTTCAGGATGGCAGCCTGTTAACAATAACTTTTTTAAATTTTGAACTTGTGCCATTTTCAGTAGACCGGTTAAGCGTAGCTTTTGCTTATGTATTTTGTCTTATTGCTTTTTTTGGTGGCGTATATGCCTTTCATTTAAAGGACCGGGGCCAGCAAATTGCGGCTATGGTCTATGCTGGCGGTTCGCTTGGTGCCATATTTGCCGGCGATCTGTTTTCTTTATTTGTATTTTGGGAAATAATGCTGGCTGGTTCCGCATACCTGATTTGGGCAAGGAAAACCCCCGAAGCTGCCGGGGCGGGGATGCGTTATATCATTGTTCATCTTGCCGGTGGCAGCTTTATGCTCGCCGGTATAATATGGCATTTGGTTCAAACAGGTTCTCTTGAATTCGGTCTTTTGGATGGTGCGCCGTCATATCTGATTCTAATAGGCTTCCTGGTAAACGCAGCGGTCCCCCCGTTACACGCCTGGCTCCCAGATGCATATCCTCAATCAACCGTGACCGGCAGTGTATTCCTAAGTGCTTTTACCACCAAAGTAGCTGTTTATGCATTAGTGCGTGGCTTCGCCGGGTTGGAACTGCTGATATGGGCAGGAGCTATAATGGCAGTTTATGGTGTGATATATGCGTTCCTGGAAAATGATATCCGTAAAATTCTCTCACATCATATAGTTAGCCAGGTAGGATTTATGGTGGCGGCAATTGGCATTGGTTCGGCGCTGTCTGTAAATGGAGCAGTTGCTCATGCTTTCACCAATATCCTCAACAAAGGGCTACTGTTTATGGGAACGGGAGCGATTCTCTACTCAACTGGAAAGAGCAGGTTAAATGAACTTGGTGGATTGTTAAAACAAACACCATACGTTTTTGTACTATATATGGTAGGAGCTGTCTCTATATCCGGACTCCCTTTGTTTTGTGGTTTTGTCAGCAAAGGAATGGTCACATACTCAGCAGAAACCGCAAATTATATCCCGGCGTTTTTAATGCTAAATCTGGCTTCAGTGGGTACTTTTTTAAGCGTCGGTTTAAAACTGCCGTATTACACATGGCTCGGAAAGCCCTCGCAAGCAGATATAGTCAAGCCCATTCCTGTGGGGATGTACATTGGGATGGCTTTAACAGCTGTGAGTTGCGTTGTATTGGGGATTTTTCCAGGTCTTCTTTTCGATTTATTGCCATATGACGCACTTTACCAGCCCTATACAATTGGCCATGTCTGGGAAACGGTATCTATTGTATTGTTTTCCGGCTTAATGTTCTGGGTATTGATAGACTGGATTAAACCCAAGCCGGGTATCACCCTGGACTTTGACTGGTTTTACCGTCGTCCAGCACCTCTGATATATCAAATATTTGTTAAATTACCATCGAATGTCTTTAGCGCTACAGCCAGTGCTGCTAATATAATTGTAAGCAAGATTGTAACAATATCTGGAAATCCGGTTGGTTATTGCTTCTGGCACTTCAATAACATTATCAGTAAATTGAAAAACCAACCTTCTCCGCCACGTGAACCCGCGCAGTTTGATCCACATCGATATCGTACCCCTCTCGGATTTATGGTACTCGTGCTAATGTCCGGCTTTATTATTTTCGTCTGTATAAATGCTTTGGCGTGAATATCCAACCCATACCCATTACTGAATTGACATATATTCCCAAGATGTAGTACATTGATTTTAATACGGTAATCATTTACCGTAGCGTTGCGGGTTAAGTAGATCTCATTGACCCGCAATTATGTTGAAAAGATATAATCCAGAAAGGGAAATAAACTTTACATAATATTTAAGGAGAGAACCACTAGAATGACAAATAATTGCAGCACGTCGCCAAAAAGTGAAAACCCGTTTGATATCGTACGCCAGCAAATTGATGCGTCTGCGGCTATTTTAAAACTGAAGCCCCAGGAAATAGAAGTATTAAAACACCCGTTACGCGAACTCCATGTATCTTTACCGGTGCGAATGGACGATGGAACTACCAAAGTATTTCAGGGGTATCGAGTTCAGTATAATGATGCACGCGGTCCCGGCAAAGGCGGTATCCGGTTTCATCCGCAGGAGACGATTGATACCGTGCGTGCTCTGGCTGCTTGGATGACCTGGAAAACTGCTCTTCTTGATTTACCACTGGGCGGGGCAAAGGGCGGCGTAGTATGCAATCCAAAAGAGATGAGCCAGGCTGAACTGGAAAGGTTGAGCCGTGCTTATGTCAGGGCGGTTTACCAGTTTATAGGCCCTGACAAAGACGTGCCTGCTCCCGATGTATATACCAATCCTCAGATAATGGCCTGGATGGCGGACGAATATTCAATTATTTCTGGTAAACCGCAGTTTGGGGTAATAACCGGAAAACCCATTAGTCTTGGCGGTTCGCCTGGTCGCGGAGATGCAACTGCTCGGGGAGGTATGTACGCAATCAGAGAGGCAGCTAAAGTGCTAGGTATAGACTTAAGCAAGGCAACTGTGGCAATTCAAGGTTTTGGAAACGCTGGTTACCATGCCGCCAAGCTGTGCAAAGAGCTTTTCGGAGCCAAAATCGTAGCTGCTTGCGATAGCCAGGGTAGTATTTATTGTGAAAATGGAATCAATCCGGATGAAGCCTATGCCTGTAAATCCTCTACCAGTTCGGTGTGTAACATGGAAGGTGTAGAGAATATCTGTGGAGACGATCTATTAAGCCTGGATGTAGATATACTCATACCAGCAGCCATAGAAAACGTCATTACCGACAGGAATGCCGGTGAAGTGAAAGCCAAAATAATTGCCGAGCTCGCCAACGGACCGACAACACCAGAGGCAGATGCTATTCTATACGACAATGGCATTCATGTAATTCCGGATTTTCTCTGCAATGCAGGCGGAGTTACTGTCTCTTATTTTGAAATGGTACAAAACTTCTATATGTATCGCTGGGATGAGGAAGAAGTACGGCAGAAGCTGGATAAAAGAATGTCCGGAGCATATCATTCCGTATGGAACGTAAGCCGGGAGTATAATATTAACATGCGTCAGGCTGCCTATGTTTTAGCACTGCAAAGAGTTGTAGAAGCAATGAAACTGCGTGGGTGGGTTTAATAGCTTTACATATTATTTTTCAATGATTTTCTATAAAGGAGAAGCTAAATGCTTCTCCTTTATTCGTTTTATGGATATTCAGTGCATACAATAACTTGGACAGGTGACTGACGCTAAGAATTATTGTTGATATTGATCATGACTATAAAATCAAAATAACAACCAGCTCTGATGGTGATATATGGCTGTTGGTGAGCGCTGACTCTGGTTTTTAAGGATTAACCTGTAGTTACTATCTTGCGAAAGAGGCAACTATACAACCGGCCGCGTAGAATCGAAATACAGACGAAAGAACATCAGTGTGAGTATTACTGGTCTAATACCACCCTAATTTCGCCATCTTTTATTACCACAGGATAGGTTTTTAAGGATTTTGGTTTTTTAATGGCGCTGCCTATTGCTTTGGTTAAACCGCCAAATTCTGTCCATTGAAGCACCTTGCCGTCAACCAGGTCAAACTTGGAATTATGAACCGGGCAGGTCACTTCGTGTCCGTTCAGTGTGCCCTTGGAAAGGTTGCCACCCATATGCGGACATTTGTTATCGGCGGCGTAGAATGTGTCCCCCTGGCGGGCTATTAATATTTGCCTCTTACCTATAGCAAAGCTTTTCATTTCACCAGGTTTTATTTGGTTGACTGTTGCAACTATTATCGACTCTGTCATTAAAATATCTCCTTTACTTGTATCCTGTAAATATATCCATACGAATGGCCTTGCTGTTTATACCCAGTTGGGCAACCTGTAATCCAATTGCTTCGACCATCGACGGTGGCCCAGACAGAAAAAACATGCGTTCTGTATGATCGGTAATAAGCGTTTCGATTGCAGCCTTGTTAATAAAACCGTGGTGAAAACAAGGCGCATTAGGTGATGGGGAACCAGACAAAAAGTGGTTTATCCTGATGCCGGGATATCCGGCCAACTGTTCTAGCTCATGTTTAAAGATAATGCTATCCGCGTTTGTGTTAGAATATAACAGTATGCAATCAAATGAAAGCTGTTTATGTTTTACATAATCCAGCATGCTTTTAACAGGAGTAATCCCGATACCTCCGCATATGAAAGCAATCTTCTTTATCTTATTTGGTAAAGTAAATCTGCCTTCGGGGCCTTCTATCATAGCCCAGTCACCAGGTTTAATTTCATCCAAAGCTGAAGAATAAGCGCTGTCGGTGATTCTCTTGGTGAACTCGATATAATTGCTCTCGGTAGGGGAGCTGGAAAACGAAAAATGGTGCACCATCGGTTTGGAATCAACCTTGATTGTAACGTAGAAATATTGCCCCGCCCTGTAACGCAAATTCAGCCCTTTTTTGGGAAAGCGAAAGGACTTTACCCTGGGAACTCTTTCAATGACCTCGTAAAATTGTGTTTCTAACTGCCACATCTTAACTCTCAACAATATATTATTTAGGGTAGAACAAGTCAAGAGTAAATAAAAAAAAATAGCTGAAAATTATGTAAAGTATTGGGTGCTTCACGTTTAAAGTAGTGACATAACATATATAGTGCGAATATTATTTGGTACTTTTAATGTTACATAACGAGGGCATATTTATAAGAAAGCGGAAATAAAAATTACCGCGGAGCGTTATTTTGTTGCAAATGCTCCGCGGTAATAGTTGCGTGTAGTTTATCTGATGAGAAGCCAGTTATCTTCTCGTTGTTACATATTGTGGTGTACGACGATTATTCATAAAACCACCCAACCGCTGAAAACTCGGTACTTCCAGCTCTGCTTCAGTGCGAATGTTTTTTAACACACGATTGATCTCTTTATCCCGATTTTGAGCAGTCGTAGGCCTATTCACTGCAAAACCAGTTGCAATTAAAGTCAGGCGAACTTCAGAATCCTGACGCGGATCATTAGTTACACCAAAAATAACGTTAGCCTGTGGATCTACTTCCTGGCGTATAATTTCTGCCGCTTCGTTAACTTCAAATAGAGTCAAGTTATCACTGCCAGATATGTTGAATATCACACCTTTAGCTCCATTGACCGATACGTCCAATAAGGGGCTGCTCAGAGCATTCTGAGCAGCTGCAACAGCACGATTCTTCCCGGAGCCCTTTCCGATACTCATCCAGGCCGGGCCTGCATCCTTCATTACTGCCCTTACGTCGGCAAAATCCAGGTTAATGATTCCGGGGACCGTGATAACTTCGGCGATAGCCTGAACGCCATGGCAAAGCGTTTCATCTACCAGCTTGAAGGCTCCGTCCATTCCACATTTGGCATCACATATGGAAAAGAGCCTTTCGTTGGGGACAATAATCATAGTATCTGTATTACCAACCAGGTTTTCAATGCCTTCTTCAGCTACCTGAGCCCTTCGTGTTCCCTCAAAAGCAAACGGTTTGGTTACTACTCCTATTGTTAAAGCCCCACATTCTTTGCTCACTCTAGCTACTACAGGAGCAGAGCCAGTGCCGGTACCGCCACCCATTCCAGCGGTGATAAAAACCATGTCAGCGCCTTCTACAAGCTTCTTGATCTCACTGATGCTTTCCTCTGCGGCTTCCTCGCCTTTCTTATTATTGCCGCCGGCCCCCAATCCTCGAGTGCAGCGCTCGCCCAGTTGGATACGGGTTGGTGCTTCTGTAATTGCCAAGTGTTGAGCATCCGTATTCATCGCGATAAATTCTACGCCGCGAATTTGCTCTCTAACCATTCTTGTGATGGCATTACATCCGGCACCACCAAGTCCTATGACCTTAATTTTTGCTCCATTTGGAACATAGCTTATTTTCCCCACTGACGGTAATTCTCCTTTAAAATAAATAGATTTTTATTTGCCGAATATTCTTATTACCCGGGATAATACTCCCGTGTTTTTAAAAATCCTGTTATTCATCTTCTGACGATAATGAGCCTCTGGTGTCTCCATTTTCCACAATAATAAACCAAAGCTTGCAGCATATTCAGGCCCCGATATGCTATCAGCGATACCGGACACTCTGGGAGGATAACCAATTCTGCATGGCGCTTGAGTAACTTGCTGTGCCATTTCGGCTATCCCGGGAAGGTTAGCGGTACCTCCCGTGAAAACTATTCCTGCCGGTAATGTGGATGGGTCCAGCTCGCCGCCTGTATCATTATTTACCTGCAAAAGTACCAGGCGCAGCAATTCTTCAGTACGTATGTGTATTATGTCAAATAAATCCTCGTAGGCAATTTCTTCCCCGTCAACAAGCAAGGGCTTGAGTTTCTCTGTTTGCGGCAAGGGAATCAGTGAGCCATAACGAACCTTGAGTTCTTCTGATAGCTCGGGGTTTAACCCGAGGCCAAGAGAAATATCTCTGCTAATCTGGTTACCTGCTACAGAAATCACAGAAGAATAATACACGCTATCATTTTTATATACGGCAATATTGGTGGTGCCGCCACCAATATCTGCCAGCAGCACGCCATCACGTTTTTCGTCTTCAGTCAGGACGCTAGCCGCACTGGCTAGAGGTTCGAAAACCACATTGTCGATCTTTACTCCCGCTCCTACAACACACTTGGTCAGATTTTCCAAAGAGGTCACAGAGGCAGTGATGGTATGAGTTTCGACATCCAGGCGGTATCCAAACATTCCAACCGGATCTTTGACTCCATCTTGCCCATCAACCCTGAAATACCTCGGTATCTGGTGCAGGACAGTCTCTTCTGGAGGCATATTTTCACTACGGGTAATTTCCAGCAGCCTTTCTACATCTTTTTTCTCTACCGTCTGTTTCCGATTGCCGGTTATACTGATTACTCCACGCTTATTACCAGAACTGACGTGTTTACCTGACATGCTAACAACAGCGGAATCCATCCTGAAACCAGCGGTTTTTTCCGCAGCTCTGATTGAAGCACGTACGGATTCCCGCGCTTCGGCAATATTGACCACTTGTCCTTTTTGTAATCCTTTTGAAGGGACAGACCCAATACCAAGAACGCGCAGCCCTGTGCCATCAGTTTCGGCAATCAGAGAGCAAATCTTGGTAGTACCAATGTCAATGGCACCAATCTTATTGGTTTTCAAAAAAACCTCCTGCTATTACTTGTTGTTTGTATTGCGGAAATGTACGTTCCATTTGTTTGAAATCGAACTAATGAAGTTTTTTACTTCCGGGCTGGGAGCGCGATATAGCTCAGCCAGAAACCCATGTAATAATTCTCCCCCACTCATTCCAGCGACAGGTTCCTGGGGGCCGGGCAGGTTGATGTGGACAATTTCAGTCATTAGTTTTTGATATTCTATTGCTGATCCCATTTTTCCATGCTCCTTTTTATTTGAAGATATAGAAGACAATTCTAGGCATGCAAATTCTACCCGTCAAATATTGTCCTGATTCGTCCAAGTTAGTGCCGGAATATTTTGATGGTTGCAATAGTTTGTCCTTAGGTATAAAATTACCCATAATTTATGGAGGAATAATGTCCGAAAATACCCGTAGGCAATTGCCACCTTATGTGTCATACCGCTCTTTTTGGAATTTTCTAGACCGGCTACACCAAGCCGTTCCTGCAAGAATAGATCGTAGCTATTGGGGGGATAAATTCTCGGGCAGTACAGGCGCCCAGCTCATGCGAGCTTTGCGTTACCTTGACTTGATTGATGACAAGGGAATACCTACCACGCTGCTGAGAAACCTGGTCAATGCCCGGGATTTGCAGAGGGACGACCTAATGGCTCAAATTGCACGTTCAAGTTACAGTTTTTTTCTTAATGGTCCCGTGGATTACAAGACTGCAACTTATGCTCAGTTTGAGGATATTTTACATGCCAATTTTCAGGTTAATGCTGATGTTGCTCGCAAATGCATCAAATTCTTTATAGATTTTGCAACTGACGCCAGGATCCCGGTTTCGCCCTTTGTGATCAAGAAAAATCGTAAGTCACGAACGCCGGTTACACCCCGCAGGACAAAAAGTAAAATCGAAAACAAAACGGAAATTCCATGTGCCGTAGACGACGCTGAAATAGTTCCAAATGGAACCGGTCTGGACAAACTTCTGGTAAACAAATTTCCGAACTTTGACCCTTCCTGGCCAGACGAACTAAAGATTAAATGGTTTTCTGCTTTCGACGAGCTGATAAAGCGTATACCGGCAGAAAAAAATTATTAGACACAAAAAACTATGCCTGAGGTTTTAACCATTATCCCCGATCCCCTGTCGTAAATTGAGTATTGTGGATAGTATGGCTTCCCTAAGGCTATCTATACCCCAGGCACGTGTAGCAGATACAATCACTGTATTGGGTTGCTTTTCTTTGACGGTCTCCTGTATAAAAGCAATAGCTTCTTGCTCATTCCATGTGATTGAATGATCCAGGACACGGTCTACCTTGTTTAGAATCGTAATTCTGGGTTTTTGAAAAATGCTCATGTCTTCTAATATTTTTTCAACCGTTTCGCATTGTTCAGCAGCGCGAGGATTGGAAAAATCTACTACGTGGATCAAGATATCAGCCTGGTTTATTTCTTCAAGAGTAGCTCGAAAAGCAGAGACCAAACCAGGAGGAAGCTTGCGAATAAAGCCAACTGTGTCGCTTATTAAAGCAACGCTGTTATCCGGTAAGGAAACTCGACGGGTGGTTGGATCAAGTGTGGCAAACAGTTTGTCTTCTGCCAATATGTTCGCACGGCTAAGTACATTTAAAAGAGTGCTCTTTCCTGTGTTAGTATAACCAACTAATGCTAAGATAGGGATTTTACTTTGCTTGCGTGTTTTCTGGTACAGCCTTCTCTGCTTTTTTATATCTTCTATCTGCTGTTTTAACCGGCTAATTTTTTTCTGTGCCAGCCGGCGGTCAGTTTCGATTTGGGTTTCTCCCGGACCTCGGGTGCCAATACCGCCACCCAACCTCTCAAGATGACTCCATTGCCCTGCCAGGCGCGGTAGCAGGTATTCGCTCTGAGCTAACGCAACCTGTAAAATCCCCTCACGGGTACGAGCATGTTTAGCAAATATATCGATAATTAAAGCCACCCGATCGATAATCTTTACGCCAATTTGATCTTCCAGATTCCGCTGCTGCAGAGCAGACAGTTCATCATCAAAAATGAGTAAATTATAGCCAAGGGAATCCTTGAGTTCCTTTAGCTCTTCCAGTTTTCCTTTACCAAGATAGTAGTTTTTTAGAGGACTGGAAATTTGCTGACTTAGCCTCCCAACAACAGTAGCTCCTGCTGTAATAGCAAGCTGTTCAAGCTCATCCAGGGATTCTTTTACCGGCCAGTTATCTTTTTTTATCCCGGTATCCACCGCAACCAGCACAGCCTTTTCTCTGACGGATTCAGTTGAAACAATTTCTTTTATGGTTTTAGCCATTTTTTATTTATTACCTGGTTTTTGCCTTAAATGGGTGTTTATCATCTTTCCAGCCGCTGAGCTTGGATAGTCCCTTGATAAGCAAAGCATCGTGAATAGTTAAAGAGAAGCGTACAAATCCTTCCCCATATTTTCCATACCCGGTACCCGGCGTTACAGCCACACTGCATTGATCAAGCAAGCTATTGGTAAATTCCAGTGATGTATATCCAGGCGGAACTTTCGCCCA
Source organism: Dehalococcoidales bacterium (assembly GCA_028717385.1). Taxonomy (NCBI): domain Bacteria; kingdom Bacillati; phylum Chloroflexota; class Dehalococcoidia; order Dehalococcoidales; species Dehalococcoidales bacterium. The sequence continues at coordinate 23,984 of JAQUNW010000011.1, forward strand.
GATATACAAACCACCTTCAGGGGGGTTAATTTCCAGACCAATATCTGAAAGCACTTCGCATATCAGGTCGCGACGCTTGCGATATACTTCTATGTTGGCTTTTACAACATCCGAGGAGCTTTTAAGTGCGGTGATAGCAGCTCTTTGTATTGCTTGGGGAATTCCAGAATCCAGATTGGATTTCAGCGTACCGAGAGCTTTAACAATGTCCGGATTACCCACTGCCATTCCAGCCCGCCAACCCGTCATATTATATGTCTTGGAAAGCGAGTGAAACTCGATTGAAATATCCTTTGCCTTGCTGACTTCAAGAAGGCTTGGTGGCCTGCGGTCAGAAAAATATATTTCAGAATAGGGATTATCATGGCATATTACTATGTCATTGCGCCGGGCAAAATCAACTGCACGAATAAAAAAATCCAGCTGAGCAGTTGCACCGGTTGGGTTGTTGGGGTAATTTAGCCACATCACCTTTGCCTTCTTTAAAACTTCGGCGGGTATCGAATCAAAATCTGGCAAGAAGTTATTTTTTTCAAGGAGAGGCATATTATATGGCTCTCCTCCGGCAAGTGTTGTTCCTATACTATAAACCGGATACGCCGGGTCTGGTACCAGCGCGATATCACCAGCATCAATAAGGCAAAAGGCAATATGGCCAATACCTTCCTTTGAACCAATCAGAGGCACAACTTCAGTATTGGCATCTAGCTCTACCCCAAAACGGTTTTTATACCAAATTGCGATTGCCTGTCGCAACTCCAGCAAACCTATGGTTTCCGGATAACGATGGTTTTCTGCTTCGTGGGCAGCTGAACACAAGCTCTCTATCACCGAAGATGGGGTAGGAATGTCCGGGTCGCCTATTGCAAAACTGATTACTTCTTCCCCGTTCGCTCTTTTCTGAGCAATTTTGCGGTTTATTTCCACAAATAAATATGGTGGCAAACTAGAAAGACGTTTGGATAATCTCATTGAATTCAACCTCTAAAATTAAAAAGTGGTATTTAGTAATTGACCAGAATACACTGTGACAGCTTTTCCTGTGAGATACACTTCTCCAGGTTTATCCCAGTTAACCTCCAGGTTGCCGCCTGGTAGACTAATAGTAACCGGGTTATCCGTCATGCTGATCAGTTGCGATACAACCCCGATAGCGCTTGCCCCGCTCCCACAAGCAAGTGTTTCCCCCGCTCCCCGCTCCCATACTCTTGCTTCAATCAGGCGACGATTGATAACACGGACAACTTCAAAATTGGTTTTTTGCGGAAATATTTCCGCATTTTCAACCAGCGGACCTAAGCGAGTTAATGGAAATTCACTAACCGGCTGCTTGGTAAAATAGATCGCATGAGGGTTACCCATAGAAACAAGTGCAAGGCTAAGCTCAAAATCGTCTATTTTCAGTGGGAAATCCAGGAAAACATTTATGTCAAGTACTTTACGCGGTTTAATATTTCCTGTTTTTACAGGAATTATGGCAGGCTCAAAACTGGGTTTTCCCATACTGGTTTCTATAGTCGTGCCAATGCTATCATTTTCTACAATACGCGCTTTGCGCATCCCGGCTTTAGTGACTATGGTCATATTTTCGCTATTAACATAGCCTTTATCAAAGCTAAACTTCGCCAAGCATCGTAAACCGTTGCCGCAAGCCTCCGCTTCTGAACCATCCGGGTTAAACATTTTCATACCGACATCTGCTTTGACATCCCTGGTAAGCACCAGTATTCCGTCGGAGCCAATACCAAAGCGGCGGTCACAGGCAAAGCGAGCAAACGCGGGGTAACTATCAATCGTTTCTGTTTCTTCTACCAGTACGAAATCATTACCAGCACTTTGCATTTTAATAAACTTTATATTCATGGATTATTAATGAATCCTTTCACTTCACCGATTATCGTATCTGTGTAATCGGGCTGTGTTATATCAAACCATTTTATTCTTGTATCATGCAAGCTAAACCAATTGTACTGCATTCGCACCAGGCGGTGGCTATCGTTCTTTATGCTGATTATTGCTTCAGAAAGACTGCATTTTCCTTTCAGGTAACGAATAATTTGCCGATAGCCTATACCGCTCATGGAAGGTAAATCCGGAGAATACCCTAATCTTAGCAGCTCTTCTACTTCTTCTTTCAAGCCAGTATGAATCATGCGATCAACCCGTTCATCAATCATCTGGTAAAGCAAATTCCTGGGTGCAGTAAGACCTATAATCAAAGAGTTGTATTTGGGATTTTTTTCTTGTATCCTGGAAATTCCCCCGGTTATGGCTACCTCTAGAGCCCGTATTACCCGCCGTGTATTTCTTGGATCGATTCGGGCGGCTGCTTCTGGACTTATTTCCTCAAGATCTCTATAAAGAGTATCTGCTTCACCTCTGGCAGCTCTTTCTTCAAGTTGATTGCGCAATTCTATATTTGGTTTAATCCTGGGTATTTCCCACCCTTCAATAATAGCCCATACATACTGACCAGTGCCACCAACCAGCAAAGGGATCTTACCTTTATGGCTGATTACCTCTATTGCCTGCGCAACTATATCAGTAAAATTCGCCAGACTGAACGAATCATCAGGGTTAACTATATCGATTCCATAGTGGGGTATCTGTGCTCTTTTAGAAATGGCAGGTTTATCTGTACCGATGTCCATAGAACGGTAAACTTGTCTGGAATCTGCGCTGATTATTTCCCCGTCTAGTCTTTCACCTATTTCCAGGGCTAAGCGGCTCTTGCCGACGCCAGTTGGCCCTAATATGGCAACCAGTTTTTTCATAAGCCTGATATTAGCAACCGACTTGTGAAGCTTGTTTCACTATACCTGTAAACTGTTGAGCTTTAAGACTAGCTCCCCCTACAAGAGCACCATCAATTGTACCACTAGACAGGTAATCAATTGCATTGTGACTGTTTACGCTTCCCCCATAAAGCAGGCGAAGCCTTTCAGCCGATGGCTGGCCATAAAAATCAGAAATGGCTCGCCTTATGGCATCCATGATCAGACTTACTTCATTAACACCGGCATTAATGCCGGTCCCAATCGCCCAAATCGGCTCATAAGCAATTACCATGCTGCTAATATCACGAATATTGCCTAATGATGCCCTTAATTGATTGATTATCATCTTTTCAGCACACCCGGAATTACGATGCTCAAGCGTTTCACCAAGGCAAAGGATCGGTGTTATGCCAACCTCCAATGCTTTTTGCAGTTTCTTATTAATAATTTCGTTGGTCTCTCCGAAAAGTTGGCGCCGTTCGGAATGTCCAATGATGACGTATTTACAAAAAGGTTTTAGCATCAAGGCTGAAATCTCACCGGTGAATGCTCCTTTTTCTTCATAGTGCATATTTTGCGCGCCAAGGCTTATGATACTCAAGCTAACCAAATCGTACAGTGGAATAAGGGAGATAAAAGGCGGGCAGAGTGTTACTTCTACATTGGTGCTCTTTTCAAGCTCGGCTAACATTTCTTTCACCAGACTCACAGCTTCGTCAGTGCTGGTATTCATTTTCCAGTTTCCAGCAATTAAGGGTTTTCTTTTCATTTTCCCTCACTAAGCTCCATACTTTCCCAATTTTTCCGCATTTGCCATCGCCAGCGGCATGATGCTGGTAGCAGGTATCGTTCCTAATCCGCCAGCAAGACATGATGCCTCTGAGAATGACAGGGTATTATCTGGACGGCAATACTCCGCATGAAGTAATAGCGGTACCGGGTGCCAGCTATGGCCTTTAAGCATAGCTGGGGTGGAATGATCACCTGCAATCACCAGCACATCCGGTTTTAGTGCCAGTATGCGTGGAAGGTAACGGTCGACTTCTTCTATCACCCGTACTTTTCGTTGAAAATCGCCATCTTCGCCGGCAGAGTCAGCACCCTTCACGTGCAGGAAGAAAAAGTCATGCGAAGCAAAGGCTTCTTCAAGAGTTTTGATTTCATCCGCTAAGGTTAGCCCTGTTGACAGTACATCCATACCAACCAACCGGGCTAGTCCGCGATACATCGGGTAGCTGGCAACAGACGCTGGCTGGAGTTGATATATCGATTGCATCGTAGGTATATTCGGCATGGAAGAAAATCCTCTGAGGAGAATCATATTAGCTGCCTTTTGCCCAGCGAGAATTTTAGTTGCACTAGTGATAAATTGGTTAACAGCTCTGGCTGTTCTTTCTGCTCTCAGCGAAGTGACAAAAGCTGCAAGCGGTGCAACTCCTACTTGTTGTGGATCAGTATCTTTAACTTCATCACTCAATGTTTCATTTGAACGCATTAAAACCACAAAGCGGTGTTCTCGAACTGGCCGCACTATAAATTCAATCCCGTCGATTATCTGTCCATCCAGGGCTTTACACAGATCTGCGGCTTGTTGGCTTTCAATCCGCCCTGCTCTCCGATCGGTTATTAAACCACCAGGATTAACAGTACAAAAATTTCCCCTGGCAGCAACATCTCCTTGACGGACATCCATATCGATACCAACAGCTTCAAGTATTCCCCTGCCAATGACATATGAAAGTGGATCGTAACCGAACAAACTCAAGTGGCCCGGCGCACTGCCAGGGGTAATTCCTGGTAATACTGGTATGGAAAATCCGCAAACGCTTTTTCTTGCCAGGGAATCCAGATTAGGCTTTTCGGCAGTTTCCAACTCAGTTCTTCCAGAATCGGGATCAGGAACTCCCCCAAGGCCATCAATAACCAGCAGAACTATTTTTTTATCATTTTGCAGCGATAAGGACCGGATCAATTCGATTTGGTTATGACTAACTATAATGCTGCACCTCGCTGATCTCGAATATATTCCACAGCTTCTCCGTCCCTTTCTTTATCCATTAGAACAGAAACGCCAGGCAATGGTTCACCGCTTAAAAACTCAAGAGATGCCCCGCCCCCAGTGGAAACAAATGTCATTTTTTCCGCCAGTTTCATTTCAGTCATAATTTCAGCGGTAGATCCGCCACCCACAATTGTAGTTGCTAATAAGTTCGACATCACCCGGGCGATGGTGCGTGTTCCTTCAGAATATTGCGGAATTTCATAAATACCCATAGGTCCGTTCCAGAAAACGGTGCGGCACTTCTCAAGGACTCCGGTAAATTTGGTAATCGTAAGTGCACCGATATCAACAATCATCTTATCTGGTGGTATTTGTGATATTGGAACATTAATTGGATGAGTTGGCGGATTAATGCTGTCCACAACCATAACATCATCAGGCAGAATCAGCTTGACTCCATTACCAGCAACTTTTTCAATCAGCATTTTAGCGATTTCCAGGGAACCATCTATCAATGACTTGCCCACCTCGTAGCCCTGGGCTTTCAAGAAAGTCGCTGCCATGCCGCCACCAACAATTATGAAGTTCACCTTATCCATGGTGTTTTCCAGCAGCTTTACTTTATCGCTCACTTTGGCTCCACCAAGAAGCACTCCAAAAGGCCGGTTGGGTTTTTCCAGAACCAGACCCAGAGAATTTATTTCCTTCTCCAGCAGTAGTCCAGCTACTGACGGAAGAAATTCAGTAATACCCACAATTGATGCATGCTTGCGATGAGATGTTCCAAAAGCATCATTTACATAGATATCTCCGAGCTGAGCCAGTTTATACGCAAAATGTGGATTGTTCTCTTCTTCATTCGGATAAAAGCGCAGGTTTTCAAGTAATAATATCCCGGAGTTCTGCAAATTATCAGCCAGATGTTCCACCTCCAGGCCGATACAGTCCGATGAAAATTTAACTTCTTCCCTAAGAATTTGACTCAACCTGCTGGCAACTGGTTCCAAACTATATCTCAAATCTCGCTTTCCCTTAGGCCTTCCCAGATGAGAGCACAAGATTACTTTTGCGTCATTGTTTATGAGATATTCAATTGTCGGTAAAGATGCTCTGATGCGGCTGTCATCAGTAATTTCTCCAGTCTGTTCGTTAATTGGAACATTGAAATCAACGCGCACCAACACGCGACGATTGCAAACGGGAACATCCCTCACTGTTTTCTTATCCACTTTCCACCCTTGTTAATAATATTTATATATTGTGAAAAATTAAAGACGCCTGATATCACTCGTCGAGTTTCGATCCGAACAGTCAATGCAAGAACAACAGTCAATAGGATTTTCAAGCAACTGCCGGGCATGAAATAAAATGCCCTGGCTATCAAGATAGTAATTTTTCCTCAGTACGTCCTGTGGACCGTGTTCGGTAAACTCGTCGTTAACCCCAATGTTTTTTAGATTAATTCCCGAAAAGCCATTGTTATGTAAAGCTTGTGATACACTGCTGCCCAATCCACCGGATAATACATTTTCTTCAACGGTCAATATATTAGTAGTTGTATGCGTAATATGTTCGAGCAAGGCTTCGTCCAGAGGTTTAATGAACCTCATATTTATTACTGCCACCTCCCTCCCCTCACCAGCAAGAGCATCAGCGGCGAGTATAGCCGGATGTACGGTGGCACCGGCGGCCAGTATAGCAAGATCGTGCCCCTTCCTCACGATTTCTGCCTTTCCAATGGGCAGCTTATGCAATGGATCTTCAAGCGTAACGCCATACCCGCAACCTCGCGGATATCTGACCGCCATGGGAGCATCATTATAGATAGCGGTAAACAGGAGATGCCTCAGCTCATTTTCATCCATCGGTGTAGCGATAGTCATATTTGGTATAAGATTAAGGTAGGAAAGATCAAGTGTACCCTGATGCGTCTTGCCATCTTCTCCTACTATTCCCGCTCTGTCAATCGCAAACGCAACAGGCAGTTTTTGAATACAAATATCATGAACGATCTGATCGAAGGCTCTCTGTAAAAAAGTTGAATAAATTGCTACGATCGGTCTATATCCCTGCGTTGCCATACCTGCGGCAAAAGTCACTGCATGTTGCTCACAAATCCCTACGTCTATTACCCGTTCGGGAAATTCTGCCTGCACTCCGGTAAGACTATTACCCTCCGGCATAGCTGCAGTAATAACCACTACCCTCGAGTCATTTTTCATGATTTCGAGGCATGTATCGGCGAATACCCTGCTATAACTGGGCGCAGAGGCTTTTTTACCGTTAGAGGGAGGAATGCCATGGAAACAAACAGCGTCGTCTTCAGCCGGCCCATATCCCTTGCCCTTGGTACTTATAACATGAAGTAAAACAGGCTTACGGCTATATGACTGGGCATATTTGAAAGCTTTTTCTAATTCAATCATATTATGCCCATCTACTGGACCAAGGTAAGTAAACCCAAACTCTTCCCATAACCGGGTAGGCATGAGCAATCCTTTAAGGGCACTCTTAAACCGCCGAGCGAGTTTCCACCAAAAATCAGAAAAGGGAACAGATTTTATAATACGCCGACCACGTTCAACCGCACGGTTATAATTATGGGTGAAACGAATACGATCAAGCATTCGCGCTATAGCACCAACGGAAGGTGATATTGACATACCATTATCGTTTAGTATCACAATAATTTTTGAACCTAATTGTGTAGTACTATTGATGGCTTCAAGTGCCATCCCTCCACCGATAGAACCATCACCAATAACGGCAATTACGTGATAATTTTGACCACTTAAATCCCTGGCTTTCGCCATACCCAATGCTGCCGATATGGATGTAGAAGCGTGGCCAGTGCCGAAGTGGTCATGAGGGCTTTCACTGATGTTTGGAAAGCCGGAGAGACCCCCATACGTCCTGATAGATTTGAAGGCGTCTTTACGACCTGTGATAATTTTATGAGCATAAGACTGATGTCCAACGTCCCATATAATCTTATCTTCAGGACTATCAAAGACGCGATGCAAGGCCAACGTAAGCTCAACAGACCCAAGGCTGGAAGCCAGATGCCCTCCGTTGCTAGTAACAACGCTAATTAGTTCGTTGCGGATTTCCTGAGCGAGGGCTTCGAGCTCCTGGGGGTCTAAAGCCTTGACATCAGCTGGCGAACTAACCCTATCCAGTAAACTTGACATTTGCTAGCTGTAAAGCTAAAAGAAGCTTGGTTGAAACCTTCATAATACTAGCAGTGCCACTCAGGTTGTGTCAAGCTGTTAGTAAACACTTAGGGTTATGAAAAGACCGCTCAAATTTCCAGATGCAATGGTATAAAATAACCATGGTTTGACGAACCGATTTTACCTTTGCTACACTTCGAAAGTTAGTAAAATCGAGGCGCTCTTGTCAGCAGAAAAAATAAGTGAAGCACTGATTTCGGCCGGTATCCCCCCAGAACTGGTCATTGTAATTATTGCCGCACTCCCCATAATTGAACTAAGAGGGGCCATCCCCTTTGGTATCAACCTGTTGGGCATGCCATGGTATACCGTTTTACCCCTGGCAATACTCGGGAATATGCTCCCCGTACCATTAATCCTGATCTTTATTGAATTCGTGGCCGGCTGGTTAAGCCGCATGCCAGTATTTGACAAGTTTTTTAACTGGCTTTTTGAAAGAACTCGTCGAAATAGCGGCATTATAGAAAAATACAAGCGTATTGGCCTTGCTTTGTTCGTAGCAGTACCTATTCCAGCTACAGGAGCATGGACAGGTTCTCTTGCGGCAGTTCTTCTTTCTATCGAGCGAAAGTGGGCAGGACTAGCGATCCTGACGGGGGTTATAATTGCCGGTATAATTGTTACAATCCTTAGCCTATTGGGGTGGACAGGGGCAATTATTGCCGGGGTAGCCTTATGCCTGCTATTGGTCTATGGTTTTTGGCGCTCTGCTCGTTAGCTGCTACAATTCTGCGGTATCATAACCTCCATTTAATCTATTTAATAATACCTTCTCCAGAATTAATTGAGCGCGAATTTGTAACACCCTGTGTTTTCTTAGTCCATCCAAATCAGCATCATCAGCCTTTCTTCCCTTTGAAGCCGATAATAATTTCTTCATAGGGACGTTTTCCCTGAACCATTTGAGGGTGATAAAATCGTAGAATAATGACAATAACGGTAGGCAGAGTTCGCTTTTGGTTGAACAGTCTTTTTACTATGTTATACCCACTACTCAAAAAGAGTAGGGATGTAATATGGATTTTATCAAAGAAAAACTACTTAATAAAACTGCAATTACAGGCATATCAGCTATTATTTTATCTTCCGCTTCATTCATTGCTCAATTCATGCTTGAGGGCTGGGAGATGGTAATATCACAATGGCTTTCACCAATGGGCATAGCATCAATTATATTATTTCTACTTGGCAGTGTGCTTATTATATGGAACACTTTTAGAAGGGAATTAACCTTTGAACAAAAAGGAGAAATTGTTGCAGATAGAGAAATATATTTACCGCAACTTGTTCTAACAGTAGATAGCCTATCGAATCGTAAGGAAGAACTTGCGGAAAACCAATAAGGGTACATAAAATATAATATCCTCCCTTGAAAATTTTACTAAAACCCCCGCCCTGAATTAACCAGTATATTCACAGGAACGGGGGTTAAAAACGTGAGGTTTAGTTGTTTAAGGCATAAATTTCCGAGACTTATGCTTTTCATAGGTGTATCTCCTAAGGTTATCAGAGAGGCCGTGGGGCACATCCTAGTTGCCTTTACACTCGACAACTATTCCCATATAATTAATGGCATTCAAGAGAAAGCCATGTTGTTGTTAAATGAAGTGATACCGGAAGGTGTTTTAAATCAAATTAACACAAAATTAACACAAAAAGTTAATGAAGGGTTTCTAAATAACCAGTTTTAGCTTCAAGTCCCTGTAGCTCAGTGGATAGAGCGGCTGCCTTCTAAGCAGCGGGTCGTGGGTTCGAATCCCTCCAGGGACGCCATTTATTTCTTTCACTCTCCCCGTTCAATTCGAATCATCGAATTCAAACTCCAGAAGGCTACCCAACCTATCCTCCCCGTATTGATTCTTCTTTACCTTTTTCCGCACTCGTTACTTGTGGAGTGTATGTTATTGATGTCCGCGGTAAAAGATCAGAGGGTTTGAAAAGAAACCAGATATTTGTAATGGAAAGTTAGCTTGACATCTTGTTCCATGGTGATATAATAGAGATATGTAAAGCAGACTTTCCATGGAAGGGGGTGGGATCTTGAAAAATAGACTAGAGGAAATCCGAAGAGCTAAAGGTATAAAGCAAGAGGATTTAGCCTCAGCTCTTGAAGTTTCAAGGCAAACAATTGGCTCGTTGGAAAACGGTCGGTATAACCCTTCAATCGTTCTGGCTTTTAAAATAGCCCGGTATTTCGGGTTAAGCATCGAGGAAGTTTTTATTTACCAGGAGGAACAGTAAGATGAAACAATATAAGGTTGCTCGGCACTTTATCCTGGCGGCAATCGGATTTTTTATATTTGCTGCAGGTTTAGCGCTCATTAAACTGTTTCCCGATACAGACGGTATATTAAAAACCCTTCCGTTTATATGTATAGGGTTAGGTTCAGGGATCTTTGGTGGAAATATCGGAACAGCAATTAATAACAAAGCCATGCTAAAAAACCCACAATTAGCAAAACAAAAGGAAATCGAGCAAAAAGATGAGCGGAATCAAGCTATCAGTAATAAGTCGAAGGCACGAGTGTACGATCTGATGATCTTTGTGTTCGCTGCAATAATAGTTGCTTTTGCACTTATGCAAGCTGATATACATGTGATCCTTGCATTGGTAGCGATCTATCTGTTCTTTATATTTTCAAATGTTTATTATTTTTACAAATACAACCAGGAAATGTAAGTGTTCAAATGGGGTGCTTCCCCTGCCGGGTACAAATATACCAAATTCAGTAATTTGGACATATTAAGTCAATATAAGCATAACTGGTACTGGAATTTTGTCTTAACCATGGGCGATTCTACGAATATTTGAAATAAGCAACCTGAATGATTTCTTGTTTACCCCAAACCCCGATGGTAACTTTGACTCGCAATCCGTCAACTGTACAACTCAGTGTGGTTGAATCACCCTGGGTTTCCGCTTTGACTGTCTCGGTATAATCCTCCGCATCTTTGAGCATAGCCCGGTAATGCTCTATTGCTTCCAGGCTGGTACCTTTATAACTGAACATTTTAGAAGACAGTATTGACCCATTGGGAGGATTGCTGTTGCAAGCATAATGTTCCTGCCAAGTTTCATCTGGTTTGTAAAGATCGCCAAGCCACTCAGGGAAATCGGTCTGCAGGTAATTTTCAGTTATCCCAAGATTGTTTGGCAGTAATACTGAAAGGTATACAATGGTATCACTGCTCCAGTCATCCCAGCGTGCGCTAACCTCATAACCATCTATCGTGCCAAGGGCATCATAAAAATTGGATTCCTCTGCTGTTTGCAAAAGATCTCTATAGTAAACCTGTATTTCTTCTCTGGTTTTGTCAGTTACGTAGATAACACTGAAGTTGTTGTAGTAACCATCCCTGCCGTTATTATAAGCCGGAAATTGGATGTCCAGCGAACAGAGGTCGATAGCTAAACTACCATACACTGGCCATATGTCTTCTGGGTATCCTTCAAGAAGGTAACCATGATAACTCTGCATATAAGGATCAATACTAGTGGTAGGCGGGGGAGGGGTTGTTGTCGAGGTTGGGGGAAGGGTTGTTGTCGAGGTTGGGGTAGCAGTGGGAGCAGTTGTTGTTGTCGTAGTTGGCTTGGGGGTATAAGGTATTTGCGTAGTTGGACCTGCGGTTGTCAAAGAGTTGGTTGTTGTCACTGGGTTCGAACTAGTTGGAGCGCCCGGTAAAGAAGTAGTAAAGACAGGAGGAGTGCTATATACCGGTGTAGTTGCAGGAGTGTCAGACTTACAACCAGAAAATGGTACAGGCGCCAGAACTATGCCCAAGGCAACAATCGCAGTGAAAATTTTATTCATTAACAATTCCCTCAAATATAATATTTTAACGGGTCATTATACATTAAGTATTTTGATAAAACTAGATAGATCGCCTTTATGAGCACCCCATTTGACTATAATCAAACATCAAAAACTTCAGGATTAATTTCTTCCTCACGGATAAAAATGTGCGAATTCACACTGGTTTTACAGTATAATGGTAACGCTTGTCAGCGGTAGATTATACAAGCTCTGCCCTGGCAAATAATAATAAGTAAAAAAGCCGTTTACTGGAGGGCGATATTAATGGAAAACTACGAAAAGCTGGGTGTCTTTTACCTGGGCAAGAATTATGATTTGAAAAGCAAACAGAACCAGGAGCAGCTGCTGCTGTATGACTCGAAAGATCTGGTAACCCATGCCGTATGCGTTGGTATGACCGGCAGTGGAAAGACAGGTCTTTGTGTTTCTCTCATAGAAGAAGCAGCTATGGATGGCATTCCAGCTATTTGTATAGACCCCAAAGGGGATCTTACCAATCTTCTGCTGACTTTTCCAGATTTGGCGCCAGAAGATTTTTTACCCTGGATTAATAGTGACGATGCCCGTAAAAAGGGGTTAACCGATCAAGAATATGCGATAAAGCAAGCAGCATTATGGAAGAATGGTCTTGCTTCATGGGATGAAAGCGGTGATCGAATACGAAAACTCAGGCAATCTGCCGATTTCTCTATTTACACTCCAGGCTCAACCGCAGGTATTCCCGTTTCAATTATTAAGTCCTTCGATGCACCACCACAAGCAATAATTGAAGATGGCGAACTGTTTCAAGAGCGAATAAGCACCACAGCTACAAGCCTTCTCGGTATTATCGGTATTGACGCCGATCCTATAACCAGCCGGGAGCACATACTTATTTCCACCCTACTTAATCATGCCTGGAGCAAGGGGCAGGATATGAGTATCGCGGGCTTGATATCACAAATTCAGTCCCCACCTGTAAGTCGCATCGGAGTGATGGATTTAGATTCTTTTTTCCCGGCTAAAGACCGGTTTGCTCTGGCGCTTGCTTTCAATAATCTGTTGGCGGCACCAGGATTTAGCTCCTGGCTTGAGGGAGAAGCTCTTGATATACAATCCATACTTTACACGCCATCTGGAAAACCAAGAATAGCTATCTTTTCTATTGCCCACCTCAGCGATTCGGAAAGGATGTTTTTTGTATCTCTTTTACTAAACCAGATTTTAGGATGGACTCGCTCACAATCTGGTACTACCAGCCTGAGGGCTATCGTATACATGGATGAAATATACGGTTTCATTCCTCCGGTTGCCAATCCACCTTCCAAGACCCCGTTTCTTACAATGCTAAAACAGGCCAGGGCATTTGGGGTTGGAGTAGTACTGGCTACCCAGAACCCGGTTGACCTGGATTACAAGGGGTTATCCAACGCAGGCACCTGGTTTATCGGGAGGCTGCAGACCGAAAGAGATAAGTTGAGAATGCTGGATGGCCTGGAAGGTATTGCGGCATCCAGCGGCATGAAGTGGGATCGGGGCAGTATGGAACAGACTCTGGCAGGTTTGAGCAGTCGAATATTTCTTTTAAACAATGTTCATGAGGACTCACCGGTTATTTTCCAGACTCGCTGGGCGATGTCTTATCTGCGTGGCCCCCTTACCCGCACACAGATCAAACAACTGATGGATCCAATAAAAGAAGCACAGAATGCAGCTTCGCCATCTGGCAATGCATTACCTGATAACTTGCACAAGCAAGCGGCGCACGTGAAAACTAATCAATTAGCGCCGGAGCCGGTGGCGATTCAGCATAACCGCCCGGTTCTGCCGCCCAGGATAGCTCAATATTTTGTGCCAGCCCGTGGCAGTCAACCCGGAGGGGCAAGCCTGTACTATCGGCCTGAGGTTATTGGTTCTGGAAAGGTACATTTCTCAAGTGTAAAAGCCGGGGTGAATTTTGTAAAAGACGTGTTCTACCGGGCGCAGGTGAGCGACGCTCCAGTTCCGGTTGATTGGGAAACGGCGGAAGAGG
>JAQUNW010000012.1 GCA_028717385.1 Dehalococcoidales bacterium
GGTGTACCTTTGGGCATCTTGATGTGACGCCCTTTCGCTACTCCGCTAATAATCCTCATGGTTGTAATTATAAAGGATTGGAGTCGCCAGCTAAAATCACTACCTGTAATTGTTGCATCAAACCTGTTGACCTGCCGCTTTACCGTATGCTAGATTAAGGTTTGTACATATTATGTATATTACTATGTACATTTTTGGGTGGAGTTAGTGCTACAAGCAATATTATCAAATCGGGCAAGAAATTCTTTCCTGCCACTACTTGATAAAGCGGCGCTAGCAGCAGAAGTTATACGTTTACCCATTATAGGCAGCTAGTTACAGCGATTACTGAAGATAAAGGCCATTCCAGAACGAAAGCCGATCTCCACCTGGGTGCAAATTGCCAGCTTTCTGAGGATATTGCAAGTACTATCCAGCACAAGGAGGAAAACCAGCTAGCTCCACTTTACCAAGTTCGCTGCAACCACAAACATTCTATTTGCAGAAAAAGCTCGTGAGAACCTGATTAAAATACTTGTTATTTAACAGGTAATGGTCAAACACACAACCACACAACTCACTTTTGTAATAATTATTATATGGATGGCACGATCAGAGTAGAAGTGAATGTTGACAACCAAAACCTCATAGCCAAAATATCCTATAATTTATTCAAAAACATAGGGCTCTTATTCGGTAAAGGAATAACCTGATTACAAAACTCAGATAAATCCGGATTTATAATTACAGTTACAGATAAACAGCCAACCTTATGTTTCAAAGGTATCAAAATAAAAAAGGTATAATACAGGAAACATCCTTTAAAGAGAAATATTATATGTTTGAAAGGTGGAGACAACATGTCATTAAGCAGTCTTAAGGTATTAGTAAGAGGCGGGGGAGAGCAGGCTACTGCAGTAGCGCATCGCCTGCATCAAGGTCACTTCAGGGTTGTCATTGTGGAAGCCCCTCACCCGGAAGCAGTGAGAAGAGAAGTTGCTTTTTGTGAAGCAATTTACGACAAGGAAAAAACCGTGGAGGGGGTTACTGCCCGTTTTATCGGTTCTGCCGATGATATCTTTGGAATGTGGGAGAAAGACATTATACCACTGATGGCTGATCCTGAAGCAAAAGTAAAAACGGTTTTAAAGCCGGATGTGATTATTGATGCCACTATCGCAAAAAGAAATCTGGGCAATAAGATGAGTGATGCTCGCCTGGTTATCGGCTTGGGTGTAGGTTTCACCGCTGGCCGAGATGTACACGTCGTAATTGAAACCAAGAGGGGGCATAATCTTGGCCGTGTTATCCGATTGGGTGAAGCTGCTCCCGATACAGGTATTCCTGGGGAAATCATGGGCTATAGCGCCGAGCGTGTTCTGCGCGCTCCCCAAGCCGGAATCTTTACTACAAGCCATTCTATTGGTGATATTGTCAAAGCCGGCGACATAATTGCAGAGGTTGACGGCATGCCAATTAATGCAGTTATTGGTGGTGTTATTCGTGGTTTGTTACGCAACGGTACTACTGTGCCGAAAGGGATGAAGTCTGGTGATATCGATCCCCGGGGCGTAAAAGAATACTGTACTACCATTTCGGAAAAAGGGAGAGCTATCGCCGGAGGTGTGCTGGAAGCGATTCTAGCTGAATTCAATGTTTAGGCAGGCTTAAATGGAAATACAAGATTTAATCAGTGTAAACAATTTATGGAAAAATATTTACCCCTATCTGGTCGGGCAAATAATGGAAATATACCCTCACCAGGAAGGAAAAGCCCTCGAGTTGGGCCCTTTTGCCGGAGGTATATCGCAGAACCTGGCAAAACAGTACCCTTCTCTGGATATCACCATAGCAGATGAACGAGACGAAATGCTGGCATGGTTTAAACAAGAGCTGGCAACCGAAGTAAAGGCGGGCAATATAAAGATAGCCTCCTCCAAACTTGATAAACTGGATTTTGCATCTGAAACCTACGACCTTGTCGTCATACGCGGTGCTTTTTTCTTCCTGACTGATAATCCCCACTTGCTCGGAGAAATATTCCGTGTGTTAAAACCCGGGGGGATAGCACTGGTTGGAGGCGGTTATGGTAAAGATACACCGCAGGAATTAATAAATGAAATTGCGGATGAGTCCAGAGTGCTTAACGACCGATTGGGAAGAAAGTGGCTGAGCATCGAAACTCTGACAAAGTTGATAAAAAAAGCAGGTCTTGAGGATAAAACCAGAATTTGGGAGGAGGGTGGCGTTTGGCTGGTAATTACCCGATAAAACCGGGTGAAAATATTTCCCTGTCGCGAGCACTTGGTCTTTCTCGCGGTGAAATCATTAGTCTGGTGGGTGGCGGCGGAAAAAGCACCCTGATGAGGCTGCTGGCACTAGAGCTTGCCAATGCAGGGCATAAAGTAATTGCTACCACAACTACACATATTCTCCCCGACCAGGCAATCGGCTACTTCATTTTGGAAGAGAATAAAAAGCTGCTGCTTGATAATATACAAAAGGCTATCATCTCCAATCCGATACTAACTGTTACCTGTGGTCAGGAACCGAATGGCAAGCTTAAAGGGCCTGATCCTGGTGTGATACCTGAATTGCTGAGATTTACGGATTTTGTAATTGTGGAGGCTGATGGAGCCCAGCGTAAACCCCTCAAGGCTCCCAATAATACAGAACCAGTTATAGTACCGGAAACCAATGTCGTTATAGCTATTGCTGGAATTGATGGAATCGGGAAAAAATTCCGGGATATAGTTTTCAGGTATGAAATCGCCAGCAGGCTAACCGGGCTCGCACCGGAAGATATAGTTACTACACAGGCAGTTGCTACACTCCTTGCGCACCCCGAGGGCATCACGCGGACAAGCCCCCCACAATCACGCAAGATCGCATTTATCAATAAGGTCGAAGACGAAAAAGAAATGGCATTTGCACTAGAAATCGCAAATTCTCTAAAAAAGCATGCATTATTTAACCATGTTATAATAGGTTGCTTAGAGGGAAACCGCCCTTCAATCCGGCTTATACAAATAAATTAAACAGGACAGAAGCATGGAAGTCGATATTTACGAAGAAGTAGCTAAACTCAAAGCTCAAGGCAAGGAAGCTGCCATGGTAACCCTGATTGGTGCCAGCGGCTCTACACCTCGTGGGGAAGGCGCCAAAATGATGGTGATGGAAGATGGCTCCATCAAGGGAACCATTGGTGGAGGTAGCGTAGAAAGAGAAGTCATACAGGCCGCCATTGAAGTTATTCACAAAGGAAAGCCGCAACGCTACAAGTATGAACTTAAAAAAGCTGATGAAGGAGTAGGGATGATTTGCGGAGGGGACGTCGAAGTGTTTATCGAACCCGTACTGCAATCCCCTTCCCTGTTTATTTTTGGGGCGGGTCATATTGCTCACGCTCTCTCCCAGATGGCCTCCATCACCGGTTACAAGATTACCGTAATCGATGATCGACCAGGTTTCGCTACCCCGGAGCGTTTCCCTGAGGCCGAAAAAACTATTACCGCTGAATTCAGAACAGCATTTAATGAACTTAATATTAACAAATGGAGTTTTGTTGTAATTGTCACCTACGGTCATCAAGCAGATGAAGCTGTACTAGAGGAAGTACTTAAAACGCCGGCTCGTTACATTGGGATGATTGGCTCCAAGAGTAAAAACCAGGCAGTATACGCCAACCTGAGGTCCAGAGGCGTTACCGATGACCAACTCTCCAGGGTTTATGCTCCCATCGGCACTCGTATCAATGCCCATACCCCTGAGGAAATAGCAGTAAGTATACTCGGACAAATTATTCAGGTAAGGCGTTCTTCCTGATATAATATCTGGTAGGATAATCCTATCACCGGGCTTAGCAAAATCGAAACGAATTTGCCGGCTGGTAAACATTCCGAATATATAATATACGACAGAATTATTTATCTATTAACAATCAGGAGGTTGCTATGGTTTCAAACTGGCAAAACAGCTACCATAAACTCGAGGAATATCTTACAAACACCCCTGCAATCAAAATCGAACCACAATCTGTGTTTATCCCCCAAGATACAAAGGATGCGTTTTACTTGCATTTTGATGATGTCCGTGAAAAATTTCTGCAAGAGCACTTTTCTGCGGAAATCTCTCTCGGAAGAGAAATAAGCACCCAGTTCAAAGAGATTGAAGCCGAAGTTACCGGGATGCTTAATATTAAAAGGGAAATCAGGATAGCCCCGCCTCTGCGATGGTTTATAAATGATCCGGTTAATGGTATGACTCGACCACTCTTGAACCTGCTCTTTGACCTCCTTAAAGGCAAGATAGATAATGAAGCCTTTGAAGAATTAGCAAAAACTGAAATTACGGAATTATTTAAAAAACAATTCTCAGCCACATATGAAAGACTGGTGGTTCTAGCCTTGGTCAAATGGCTCCAGCCAACCCGGGCATTTGCTATGCCCCTGGATGACATGAATCTCTATTCTTCCTCCCAGGAAGGTGATTCGCAATATGAGAGAATCAATATGCCGCCAGATTATTCTGATCTTGAAGAGATGGTATTTGACTATGCCAGCCGGGTTACCTACCTGGCTCCGGAAGTGATTGTTTATTCTCCGGTGGTAAAAAAGTATGTGGGCATCAAAACTGGATTCGTTGGAGTAGCCTGGCATGCAAGACTGGTTAGCGAACAAAGGGACTGGCTCGATCAAACTCCCTTCCATCAAATTTTCAGCCATCTCAATCCCTGGCCAAACATTCTGATTTATCTTGACGACGAAGCAGATAACATTAAAATGGTTGCCGATAAAACTCGAGTCTGCAGACCAGACTATATTATCGATACTATAGCAACAGACAAGTTCTTTGATTCAAAAACTATCCAGAGAATCAAAGCTCATAATGAAATGCTTAAGCCTTTCCTGGGAACGGCTGTAGTCTGTCAGGGTGAGGCTCCAGATGAAGCATTTGAAATCTTGATGCCGCAGCCGGCAGAAGCTCTTGTCAACCCGGAAGAAGAACCCTTGCAAGGTGAAAACCAAGATCAATCTTCCAATCAGGCCATTTCTATTGCAGATACAGCAATTGAAGACGCCGTGGCAGAAGAAACTCCCCATGCACCACCAATTACAATAGTAAACGCAGGCTATGATTACACACTAATGGCAAATGTATTTTCCACAATGTTGGATGAGGATACCTCTCCGGAAGAATAAGCATACAAAGCAAAATGGTCAGCCCGGCTTAATAACCAAGGCCGGGCTGATATGCCCTTGGGGTAATCATCCAGGTATCATAAACAAAAGTAGCGCTGTTTCCAATAATAATCAATGAATCTATAGATAACTTAGTCAGAGGAAGCATTTTTAAACTGATAATTTGAACCGATTCGTCGTCCCCACCGGCACTGCTCACTATTCCCACGGGAGTCTGGGGATCTTTTAAAGGTTCCAGGGCTTTGCAAGCTTCCAGTATTCGTTCATTACCCAACTTTCCCACAGGATTATACAGAACCAATACAAAATCGAGGGCAGCGGCTTGAACAATCCGCTTTATAGACGCTGGCCAGTGGCCAGCCTGATCAGAGAGGCTCATTACAGCAAAATCGTTCCCAATTGGAGCGCCAAGACTTGCGGCAGCATTGCTGGAAGTGGTTACTCCGGGAATTATTTCCACCGGAATTAAAATCCCTCTGTCCTTAAGATAGTTTAAAAAGGTTGATGCAATAGCATAAATACCCGGGTCGCCAGTAGAAATGATGGCCACAGAGTACCCTTTCTGGCAGTATTCAACTGCCGCCTGAGAACGCTCCAGAGGACTCATCTTCTGGCCAAGTACTTCTTTCCCCGGCAGCAGCCGACGGGTGTATTCCAAACCCAAGCCATTCCCGATAACAACCTTCACCGCAACAAGCGCCTTCTCTGCCCGCGGTGTCAAATCGATGGGATTGCCAGTCCCTATTCCAACCAGATATACCTTACCTGCCATATATCAGTAAGCATAAACTCTTTAAAGAACTCTGGTCAAGCAACTGTGTTGATTAGACACTAGAAAGAGATAATTCGGGTTATTTAGCTTTGCAGCATTCCTTTTTCATTGACCTCGATAGTTCTTTATTCTATAATCATAAATGAAGCATTGGCATTTTAGCCGATACAGGAGAAGAAATTTGGTAAGCCGTTTTGACAAATTTAGTGAACATGCCCGCAGGGTTCTTACCCTGGCACAGGAAGAAGCCCAGCGATTCAACCATAGTTATATAGGTACCGAACATATTCTGCTCGGCCTCGCTCGAGAAGAAGAAGGTATCGCTGCTAAAGTACTTACCAGCATGGGAGTCAGCCTGCAACGAGTCCGCCAGGCGGTAGAATATATAATTGGCGCTGGAGAAAAGCAATCTACTGGTGCATCTGGTTTAACTTCCAGAGCAAAAAAAGTAATTGAACTAGCTATCGACGAAGCCAGGCAGATGGGGCACAGCTACATTGGCACCGAGCACCTGCTTCTCGGTATTCTGCGAGAAGGTGAAGGCGTAGCTGCCAGGGTACTTCAAAACCTGGATGTCAACCAGGAAAGAGTACGGGCAGAAATTGCCAGGGTGTTGTCCACCAGTAGCCAAAAAGCCAAACAGGGGCGCCCCAGTCGAACACCGACTCTCGACCAGGTAAGCCGGGATCTTACAGCAGCTGCTCGCGAAGGTAAGCTGGATCCAGTTATCGGGAGAGACAAGGAAATAGAAAGAGTTGTACAAATACTCAGCCGACGCACCAAGAACAATCCCGCCCTGATCGGTGAACCCGGTGTTGGGAAAACCGCCATCGTAGAAGGACTGGCGCACCGCATAGTTTCCGGGGATGTACCTGCTACTCTCGAAGAAAAAAGAATAGTCGCTCTTGATATGGCTTCTGTAGTTGCCGGAACCAAGTATCGTGGAGAGTTTGAAGAACGATTGAAGAAAATTCTGGATGAAATCAGAACTGCCGGTGGGTGTATTCTTTTTATAGACGAATTCCATACCCTGGTTGGGGCTGGCGCAGCTGAAGGCGCTGTCGATGCAGCCAATATCCTCAAACCACCGTTAGCAAGAGGTGAGCTTCAATGTATTGGTGCCACTACTCTCGATGACTACCGTAAATACGTTGAGCGTGACGCGGCTCTGGAAAGACGCTTTCAGCCTGTACTGGTAGAAGAACCTTCTACTGACGATGCGCTGGAGATTCTGAGAGGCATCAAAACCCGTTATGAAGAACACCACCAGCTTGAGATAACCGATGAAGCCTTGAAGGCGGCAGTTAGCATGGCTTCACGCTATATACCTGATCGCTACTTGCCAGATAAAGCTATCGACATTATAGACGAAGCTGCCTCCCGGGTTAGAATACGTTATGGCACGCGCCCCAGCTCTATTAAGAAGCTAAAACAGATTGAAGAACGTTACCGCAAAGATAAAGAAGCCGCGCTTGCCAGCCAACAGTACGATGATGCCGCTGAACTTAGACAGCAAGAACTCCAGATTGGGGAACAAATCCGCATCGAAGAAGAAGAATGGCTGTCTAAAATGGGGCAGAGGACTGCCAGTGTTAACGAAGAGGATGTTGCCGAGGTTGTAAGTATGTGGACATCGATTCCTCTTGTTCAGCTGGCAAACGATGAAACACAGCGGCTGCTAAATATGGAAGATGCCCTGCATGAGCGCATTATTGGGCAAGAAGAAGCAATTACCACGATATCAAAAGCCGTCAGACGGGCACGCGCGGGAATCAAAGATCCGCGGCGCCCGATAGGTAATTTCCTGTTTCTCGGCCCTACCGGTGTCGGGAAAACTGAACTTGCCAAAGCGCTGGCAGAATTCATGTTTGGTAATGAAGATTCTCTGATCCGGATCGACATGAGTGAATTCATGGAGAAGTTTGCCGTTTCGCGCCTGGTGGGTGCACCTCCCGGATATGTAGGTTTCGAAGAAGGCGGGCAGCTAACCGAGGCGGTGCGCCGGAAATCCTATGCCTGCATACTTTTAGACGAGGTTGAAAAAGCACATCCTGATGTATTCAATATATTGCTGCAGATTTTTGATGACGGCCATCTCACCGATGCCAAAGGCCGCCGAGTTGACTTCAGGAACAGCATTATAATAATGACCTCCAATATTGGAGCGGAACTAATACGCAAGGGCTCGCAAATAGGTTTTTCGTCACGCTCCGATGATAACCAGGCACAGCAACAAAGCTACGAATCTATGAAAGAAAAGTTGTTGAACGAAGTAAAGAAAGCGTTTAAGCCCGAGTTTTTCAACCGACTGGACGGAGTGATAGTGTTCCATCCTCTCAATCAGGAGCAAATTCTCCAGATTGTTGATCTGGTTATAAGAAACGTCACCAACCAGCTATCGGAAAAAGGGATCGGCATCGAAATCACCCGTGAAGCCAAAGACTACCTTGGAAGAAAGGGCTACGACGAAATATATGGCGCAAGGCCTCTGAAGCGCGTAATACAGGATCTGGTTGAAGATCCAATATCAGAAGGATTATTGAGAGGCACCTACAAATCTGGGGGTACCATTAAAGTAAGCCTGGAAGAAGATAAAATAGTTATCACCAGCTCGAACAATGACAATGCAGCTAACGAAGAAAATGTAACTGCCTTGTCTATTGATGGTTAAGTAAGATAAAATAGCATAATCTTTTTAGAAGGGCAATAAAGCGTGCTCTGCTTGATGCCCTTCTCTTTCGTTATGAAAAGGAAATAATTCTAGCTGATGATAGATTGGCAAGAAGCTTGGTTAATAGCTGGAGTAGCTCTCGGATTTACTTTCGGGATATTGTTTTTTCTATTCCTTCTGACTTTCCTTATTAGTAAGATTATCCCCAGGCTTCCAGGTAATGACGAAGGTGAGGCAAAACCAATGAATAACAACCCGGCGGCGGGAGAGTAGGCCTTGGCCGATTTTATCACTTTTGGTTTTACCCAATTAACCTGGGCGAACGGCGTCATGCTGATCGTAGGGCTTTTTTTTATATGGCTGGCCATATCCAAAAAATGGGAACCATACGAGCTTCTTCCAATTGGAATTGGGATGATTCTGGCCAACTTGCCAGGCACAGGCCTTCTGCTGCAACCACAAGAAGTTGGGGGTGAAATCGGAGCCTCCGGGCTGCTTGGTATATTTATAGAATTCGGCCTTCTTCGTTATACTGTATTGCCTCAACTTATTTTCATTGGTTTAGGGGCAATGACCGATTTCAGCCCGTTAATAGCCAAACCCAAGCTTTTTCTTTTAGGCGCTGCGGCGCAGCTGGGCATTATGATAGCCTTTTTAGGGGCTTTGGCACTGGGACATTTTGGAATTGCCGACTTCGACCTGCTTAAAGCAGCTGCTATTGGTATTATCGGGGGTGCCGATGGGCCAACTACGATATATCTGACCTCAAAACTCGCACCCGAACTCATGGGAGTAGCCGCAGTAGCAGCATATTCTTATATGGCGATGGTAGCCTTTATTCAGCCTCCTATTATCCGGGCTCTCACTACCAAGAAAGAACGCCAGATATACATGAAATCCCAGATACGCCCGGTATCCCGGCGCGAAAGAATAATGTTTCCAATTATTTGCACTATAGTTGTTGTACTACTGGTACCACAAAGCGGTCCCCTGGTTGGAATGTTTATGTTTGGTAATCTGCTCAGGGAAAGCGGAGTAGTAGAAAGATTATCAGTTGCAGCACAAAACTCGCTTGTAAATCTCACTACTATAATATTAATGCTTTGTATCGGCGCTTCGATGCCCGGTGAAGTAGTAATGCGAACGGAAACTCTACTGGTTTTAGCTCTCGGATTGATAGCTTTCGCAGGGGGAACCGCCGGTGGAGTACTGATGGGTAAATTGATGAAGTATATATCCAAAGAGCCATTTAATCCCATAATTGGAGCCGCGGGAGTTTCGGCTGTTCCCATGGCTGCCCGTGTAGTGCAGCACATCGGCCAAAAAGAAAATCCGCAGAATTTCCTGTTAATGTACGCCATGGGCCCCAACGCAGCCGGAGTCATTGGTTCTGCTGTAGTAGCCGGCGTTTTCCTGAGTATGCTTAGCTAACCAGGACCATTTAGCGTTTCCTCATCATACTAAAGGGCTATAGACTTTATCACCTGAACAAGATAAAATATATTGTGGGCGTTTGTTTAGGATTATTACCAGCCCTATATCCCCTTTCAAAGTTACCGCGTGGCGGAAGGCAAAGTTCCTTATTGGCAAGATTAACAGCCAGCTAGTTTAGTTTTAGGAGGGCACGACATGCAATCAAGTCTGATCGGGAAAGTTGAAAAAGCCAAATTATACGCCTGTGAACCCGAACGTGTCACCTTTAGCGACTTCACAGTTACCATTCGTGGCGATAACCACAATCATACCACCAGTTATAGTGAGGGTTGCTGGACCTGCAATTGCCCGTTTTTTGAGAGCAGGAACTGGTGCGCCCATACCATGGCTATGCAAAAAATCTTGGGCGTCATGCTCCCGGAAGATGCCAGAAATCAAGAACTGGAAATAGCTTAGAATACACTTCTGGTTTTCAGGCTGGAAAGCGCTTCCCCGGCAACAAACAAAGAACCTGTGATAAGCACCAGGTCATCTAGTGCGAGGCAGCGCATCGCGACTTGCAAGGCGTTTTCTATACTATCAGTAATTATGACTTCCGTTCCAGGGGCATTGAAAGCCAGGGCTATCTTTTCGGGATCCATAGAGCGTGGATGAGGTGCTCGAGTAACGATAATCCTGTTAAAGAAACCTTTTAGAAGAGCAGCCATGCCAGGTAAGTCTTTATCGGAAGAAACTCCAAATACCAACGTTTTTCCCCCACATCTGGCATTGTGAGCATCAAGGTAATGATTAAGGGCTCCCATCAACGCCTTGATTGCCTCGGGATTGTGAGCACCATCAACAATCACCAAAGGCTTGTAAGCTATAATATCAAACCTGCCAGGCCATTTAACCCTTTGCAAGCCTTGTTCGATCGTGTCTTTTGATAGAATAATTCCCTTTTCTGCTAATTGCTCCAAGGCTGCAACAGCGCAGCAAAGGTTGCCAACCTGATATAACCCAACCAAGGGAAGCCTGATATTATACGTGCCATTTGGGGCGGTTAACTCAAATAGCTGGAAACCATTTTCGTACCCTTTGTGCCGGCATTCAATAACGCTGCCAGCTTCGACTAACTTTACCCCTTTATCAAGGCACGTCCTCCTGATCACATCAGCTGCTTCGACAGGTTGGGTACCGCTAATAACTGTACAACCAGATTTTATAATTCCAGCTTTCTCAGCAGCAATCAAAGCCAGCGTGTTTCCAAGTACAGCCGTATGATCAAGACCAATCAAGGTAATAACAGCTACTAGCGGATTACACACGTTAGTGGCATCCAGGCGCCCTCCCATGCCTGTCTCGAGCACCTGAAAGTCCACCCCAGCACGGGCAAAATGCATAAATCCCATAGCTGTGAGTACTTCAAAAGTCGTCAGTTTTCCATATTCCGCACAGGAGTTTATTCGAAAGATTAGAGGTTCCAGTTCAGCTACCAAATCGGTAATTTCCTGTTGGCTGATGTCCTTGCCATTTATAGATATTCGCTCGGTCAATTTAATAAGGTGAGGAGATGTGTAGAGACCAGTTTTAAACCCGGCATGTGAAAGTACGCTGGATATCATGGCAGCCGTACTGCCTTTTCCCTTGGTTCCGGCAATATGTATTGTTTGCGCCTCAAGGTGAGGGTTGCCAAGATTTTCAAGCAATAGCTTCATTCGGCGTAAATCAAATAAAGCAGCCTGGTTAGGATCCGCATGGACCTCAAAATCAACCAGGCTATACAGATAATCTAACGCTGCTTGGTAACCAGATATTTTCATTTGCAAATTTTGACCTGTCTAATAAAACACACTTGCGCCAAGTTAGCTGCCAGGATAACCACGCTTCGGTCACCCCCTGTCAACAGAGGAAAAATCAGACAGGTTTATATTGCCAAGCTCAGGATCTCCAAGGTATTGTAAATGACTCGCTCCGGTCAAGCCTGCATCTAAAGTCCCGGTAATGTTCAATACCGCTGAAGAAGCTCCGCTTAGCCCAACTGTAGCGTCTTCGGCCATTACCCCGGAGAGATCTACATTCGATGCGCCACTCACGTTCAGTGTGATGTTTCTTGCCTGACCGCTGAGTGTAATTCGGCTGGCTCCGGATGCTCCCAAATCCATATCTGCTCCTGTGATAACACCGGTAATACGACTGGCAGTACTGGCTTCAAGAGTAAAATCTACAGCATTCAAACCGGCAAACTCAATAGTACTAGCCCCGCTGGCAGTGGCATGAAAGTCATGAGGCAAATCAAAAGCGGAGACTGCAACCTCACACGCAGCATAAGCATTGAGTGAATATATATCGGGCATTACCACTCTGGCGATAAGAGCGCTTGGGAAATAACTGTACCCCGGCAGCATATCTATTTTTAATACCCCGTCAAATTCGTTAACCCTGACATACTCAAATAGATTGTCATCCGCGGTAACATTAACACTGTAAGTGCTTCCACGTACAATATCCACTTCAAATGCAGAACTGACTTCGACACGTGTGAAATTTGAATAATCAAAGGTTCGGTTAACAATTTTCCCAGAGCCTCTTATAGCACCATAGCAACCACATGTAATTATTGCGGTAAGAAATAACAATATGATCAAAACAATTATTGTTTTTTTGTGCACCCGTAACCTTCTCCCTACAATCAAACCAGCTGATCACTGTAATTATAACGGTTGCGCACATAAAACAAAAGAGAATACTCTTGCGGGCAAAACAGCTTGCGCTTGACTCAACGGGCAGCTATTGATAATATCATCGATAGGAGTAATGTTTTGAATTTTATACTAAAATTACAAAAGGCTTGCCAGGACAACGATAGTTTTTTATGTGTGGGGCTCGATCCGGATCCTCGCCTTATGCCGTCCAATATAGACCCAGACGAGTTTATTCTTCGCGTTGTTGAGGCTACCAGCGATTTAGTTTGTGCCTATAAGATCAACTTTGCCTTTTTTGAAGCAATGGGGGAAAACAGCTTTCAACACCTAAAATTTGCTAGAAACTGTATTCCCGCAAGGATACCCGTTATTGCTGATGCCAAGAGAGCAGATATCGGTAATACATCACGAGGATATGCTGAAGCGATATTTGGCATAATGGGGTTTGATGCTATTACAGTAAATCCCTACATGGGTTTTGATTCTATTTTGCCATTTATTTCCTATACAGACCATGGCGTATTCATACTCTGTCGTACTTCCAATCCCGGTGCGCAAGATTTCCAGGATCTTAATGTTATAAACGGCACGGATACGATTCCTCTATATCAGATGGTATCCAGAAAAGCTCAAGAATGGAATCAGCATGGCAATATAGGACTTGTTGTGGGCGCTACGTGGCCAGAAGAAATAAAATATATTCGGAAACAAAATCCCGATATGCCGCTTTTAATTCCAGGAATAGGAACCCAGGGTGGCAGTGTCGAACTTGTATCTAAATACGCCATAGGAACAGAGGGAAAAATAGCAATTATAAATTCTTCCCGTTCGATTATACATGCCTCGTGTGAGGCAGATTATAGTAGTAAGGCACGAGTAAAAGCTGAAGAACTGCGCAATCAGATTAACCAGTATCGGCGCAAAACAAGTAGCTGAGGAGATATTAAGAGGCAAATAGCAATGACACAGCGATCAGATTTAAAAAACCTATACGAAAGCTTTGGGCGGATTTTTACCACTTTTGGAGAAGCTTTGTCGGAATTTTTTAACGATCCGGAACTTAAAGCTAAAGCCAAGGAACTCGGATCTGACGTGGCTGCATCTGCAAATATCCTGGCTGATCGGTTCAAAGATAAGGAAGTTAAAGATAAATTTGCCCAGATTGCCCTTGCCGTAAAGGAACTCGGGAGCGACTTGGTAAATGAAGCTGAAGATTTACTATCAAAAATAAAAGAAGCGGAAACCAATTCTGAAAACGATAAGGAACCTTAATTTAATTTAGCAATTTTTTCAACCAATACACTTAGCGCCAGATCGGGCTCAAGCCTGCCGGTTTTAATGTCCATTTCTGCCTTTACCAGCTGTAAATAAAAACTGTATATTGCATGTAAGTTAAACACTCTTGTCTTCTGTAAGATTTTCTGCATAACAAAGTCATGCTTGATACCCAGGCGTTTGCGAATATCCGAGTCTTTAAAACCGCTTGTTAACATGTCTTGTGAAATAGCGATCATTCTAATCTGACGAGCCAGCATGTTGATTACCTGAGAAGGAGAAATACCATTTGACAATAATTTTTCCAGCTCTAGCTCCGCAACCGAACTTCTTCCAGCGACAACTGCATCTATCATATGAAATATGTTGGCTTCCGGTGTGATGCTTACCATCCGGTTTATTGTTTCGGACGTGATTTTGTCCCCATCAGTATAGAGCACCAGTTTTTCTATTTCATTGCACATTGTCCAGAGATCTGATCCAATCTGCCGAGAAAGCATCTGAGCTGCATCTGGTGTTATTACGCCTCCCTTCGAATGAACAAGCCGGGCTATCCATTCTGTTAGTTTTGCTCCAGCGAGTAGCGGATAAGCCCGGTTTTCAATATTTTTATCAAGGATCTCTAACAGTGAATTCCCTCCAGAGAGAGTGCCGGCAACAACAACCAATTCTGTTGAACCGGGTTTATTTTCAATAATTCTAGCAAATGATACAATATCTTCATCGACGTTCCGACTTTTCTTGTTACGTTTTTTTGCCCGCCGAGGCTGTTTTTCAAATCTTTCAAACAAGTTAACAACCACTACCAGTCTTTTAGGGGCTAAAAATGGAGTTGCTGAAACAATTAGCTCCAGATCCTGAGGTTTAATTGTTTCAGCATCAACAAATGTATAATTCGCATCCAGAAGATCCCCGGCTTCCAGGCTGTTTTTAAAATCTTCCAATGCGCGGGTAATCGAATAATCGTCTTCTCCGGTGAGTAAAAAAGTCTTACTTGTCATGTTCAGCAATCATTGTATCATAATGACTGGCTTCTTATTGCTGGCGCATATTGCCATGCCGGGTATTTTTAGGCTATTATTAACTATTCTTAAACCTGCTATTGACCTTGGTTACATCATGCATATTCTAGCCGTTGAATATTATTGTTTTATAGTACTGCTTTCTATATCCACTATTCAGGCTGCTTCCTCCTATAGCGGGATAAGTGGGATTACTTTTTTCCAAAGACGTGCATGGAACTATATGATATCTAGTGTTATTGCTATCCCATGCCTGGCGATTCTGTTAACATGGAACTGGCATAAACCCACCGGAGTAATAGAAGGAGCTGAACAATTTTACCTTTTCATGGCAGGAATTGTAAGTGCAATCGGGCTTACAATTATTATTTCTTCTCTTGTCAATCACAGGCGTTTTAAGAACAACCAGGGCGACCTCGAAAGTGGCTTTGAAGCATTGAAAAACAGAACGTTTTTCCAGGCTGCCAGCCTACGCTTAAGGAGTTTAAAATGGCGTGGCTAGAGCTCGACCAAAACCTGTTTTTATGGATTAATGGCCTCAGCGGACGCTTCCCGATAATTGACAATATTATTTCTGCTATAGCTAATGATTATTTCATAATTGTATTCTGCTGTATGATAATGATGGCTCTTTGGACAGGCATAAAAAATGCCGATAATCGCCGTCACATGCAAAAAGGAATCATGGTGGCTTCTTCTTCATTAGGTACTGCCCAGGGAATGGTAGAAATTATTAATAATTTTTGGCAACGCCCGCGGCCGTTTGAAGAGCTTGACGTCAATTTGTTGTTCTACCCACCCACCGATCCTTCTTTCCCCTCAAATTCTGCATCAGTACTGTTCGCAATGGCTTGGGGAATATTTCTGTATGATCGCAAGGTGGGATCCGTCCTGCTGGCTATTGCTGCCAGCATGGGTTTTTCCCGAGTTTATGTAGGAATTCATTATCCACTGGATATAATTGGAGGAGCAGCCCTCGGATTTTTGGTGGCATTATTTTTTACGATTGTTTTCAAACTTTTAAATCCACTGCTTGATCGTATTATTGACTTAATGCGCTTGTTTTTCCTGGCGTGAAACAAGTCTTGACTATTGACATCTACGGTTGGGCTCCAGTTATACTAATTGAACTTTTTGCAAAGGAGGTTTATTAATATATTTAAGTTTAGTCTAACTCCCCGAGAGGAAAAATTTTTTAACCTTTTTGAGGATAGTGCTACCAATCTGGTGGATATCGCCCAGGCGCTCAAGGATATGGTAAGTATGTGGAATTCTGTTGAAGAACGGACTAAAAAAATTGCCGACCTTGAACACAGGGGGGATAGTATCACCCACGAGATAGTTGCCCGTCTTCATCAGACTTTTATCACTCCTTTCGATCGCGAGGATATCGCTATGCTGGCACAATCCATGGACGACGTTGCTGATCTTATACATTCAGCAGCGGATGATATGAATCTTTACCGCATAGGCAAACCTACCGAGCAGTCTATCGAACTGGCAGATATAATACTGCAGGGAGCCCTCGAATTGAAAAAGGCAGTTCCCCTGCTTCGCCGTCGGTCCGACCTGAAAACCATGTTGATTCACTGCGTTGAAATCAACCGCCTTGAAAACGTTGCCGATAGGGTATACAGACAAGCCCTGGCTGAATTGTTTAACGACAGCACTGAAGCAATTCAGGTCATTAAATGGAGGGAAATATACCAGCATCTTGAAACTGCCACCGATCGCTGCGAAGACGTTGCCAATGTACTGGAAGGAGTAGCCCTCAAAAATGCCTGATCCCTCCCTGGCAGCTTTGATAGTCATCATTCTGTTGGCTCTGGGGTTTGGGCTGGTTAATGGTTTCAATGATGCCGCAAATGCCATTGCTACCGTAGTAGGAACCCGAACACTAACTCCACAAAAAGCAGTCTTGATGGCTGCTTTCTTCAACCTTCTCGGCGCTGCTACAGGCTCTGCAGTAGCGATCACCATAGGTAAAGGAATCCTCGCACCGGAAGCCGTTTCATTTCAAACAGTAATCGCTGCCCTGGCTTCCGTTATTATATGGACAGGAACCGCTACTTTTCACGGTTTGCCAGTCAGCCTGACGCATGGGTTCATCGCCGCTCTGGCCGCAGCCGGACTAGCCTCTTCCGGACCTTCAGCTGTAAACTGGAGTGTTATTACTACAGTTGCTTCAGCGGTAGGCATTGCGCCTCTACTGGGATTTATTGGCGGATTTGCAGTAATGATCGCACTGCTATGGCTCTTGAGGCGGACAGCGCCTGCAACAGTACAATCACACTTTGGTAAACTGCAAATACTATCAGCCGCATTCATGGCTTACAGCCATGGCAAAAACGATGGGCAGATGCCGGTCGGTATTATTACCATGGCAATGGTTTTCTACACTGGCACCGAAGCACTGTGGGACTCAATTCCGTTCTGGATAGTGCTTGTATCAGCTATGTCTATCAGCACAGGAACCGCATTCGGTGGCTGGAAGGTCATTAAAACCCTGGGAATGCGAGTTACCACTCTACGCCCGGTTCATGGCTTTGCTGCAGAGGCTTCCGCAGCCACAGTAATAGAAATAGCCTCATTCCTGGGCATACCCGTTAGCACAACCCACTGCATCAGTTCTTCTATTATGGGGGTCGGGGCTACACGCCGTTTTTCAGCGGTACGCTGGGGTCTTGCCGGGAACATTGTTGCCGCCTGGGTTATCACCTTTCCGGTTTGCGGTGGTTTAGGGCATCTTTTTTCCTGGTTGTTGGGCTATATTTTCTAAGCTTGGCGCTCTGAGCGCAACTTGAGTTTTTCAGACCTGATGATGGAAATTAAATCATCCACTGCCGCATCCACCTCGCCATCACAATTAAGCACAACGTAATCAAAAAGGTGAAGCTGGCTAAATTCGGCACCGGCAGTCTTTAAACGCAGCTCAAGATCACTGACTGATTCTGTATTGCGTTTTCTCAAGCGGTATGAAAGGGCGGATGCATCAGGTGGAGTAACAAACACAAAGCAAGCTTCGGGCATGCTCTTTTTTATTGTAGCCGCTCCCTGTATATCCACTTTAATAATCGCGTCCCTTCCCCTTTGAATAGACTGCGCAACCTGTTTTTTCGGAACACCATACCAGTTACCATATACTCTGGCATGTTCCAGTAATTCTCCGTTTTCTATCATCTTCATAAAAACAGGCTCTGCCACGAAGTAATAATTGACACCATCAATTTCATAATCCCTGGGGGGACGGGTAGTTAGAGTAATAATAAAATCTGCCGGCACATTGCGTTCCTTCATTCGGTTGAGCACGGTATCCTTGCCAGCTCCAGAAGGACCCGAGACAACTAAAACGATTGGCCGATTGACGTAATCAAAGATGATGATTTACCTACTTTCTGACTTTTTCAACCGCCTCAGGTTTGATTATAGTTCCACCACGCATAACCTGAACACGACCAGTGATGGTTTCAGGAGCTAAGGCAGCCAGGACGATATGGTTACTCTCGGTAAAGATCACCGCTTTGGTCCTGCGACCGCTTGTCATATCTATCAACTTGCCATTGGTTTTGGCATCCTGAACAGCTCTTTTTATTGGCGCTGAACCAGGCGAAGCAATGGCGACAACTTTATCCATGGCCAAAACATTACTAAATCCAATGTGTACCAGCTCTGCATCCATTGATTTAACCTCACTCAGGATTATTAAAAGACTGCACGCTCCCCATTCGCGGTGAAACGGCTTAAACATTATACATTCTGCTTACTGACGTAGCAATTAAGAAAAGATACCGGATTAAAATAGTTGATAAATAACTATATTTGAG
This sequence comes from Dehalococcoidales bacterium, assembly GCA_028717385.1. NCBI lineage: Bacteria > Bacillati > Chloroflexota > Dehalococcoidia > Dehalococcoidales > Dehalococcoidales bacterium. The sequence continues at coordinate 18,863 of JAQUNW010000012.1, forward strand.
CCTGCCCATTCAAACAGTAAGACAGGTGTGTTCTGAATTGAGTTTCTCCTGATAAATCAAACATTGAAAAGGAAGTTAATTACATCTCCATCCTGAACTATATAGTTCTTTCCCTCAACCCTGAACAACCCTTCTTTCCTGGCACCCGCATATCCGCCCAATCGGATCAGGTCGTCATAGTGGACCACCTCCGCGCGAATAAAGCCTCTTTCGATATCACTATGAATACGACCGGCAGCCTGCGGTGCATAGGTATTTAGTGGTAGCGGCCATGCCCTGCTTTCGTCTTCGCCAGTGGTTAAAAAACTGATTAGTCCCAGCAGGTCAAACGATGCCCTTATTACTTTTTGTAATCCCGGTTCCTTAATCTGAAATTCATCAAGAAACACTTGCCGGCTCTCTTCATCCAAGCCAGCCAGCTCCATTTCCAGCTTTCCGGCCAGTGCTACAATCCGATGGCCTTCATCCCCGAAACGGGAATCAAGCTGCTCTTCTAATTGTCTAGCTTCTCCCAATTGCTCCTCTCCGATATTCAACACGGTAAGCAGGGGCTTCAAACTCAAAAACTGATAACTGGAAATCTTTTTCAGGTCCTCCTCACCGAGAGACTGACGTCTGACAGGAGTACCCGCTTCCAATTCAAGTTTTATCTTTTCAAGAAGCACGGCTTCTCCTTCCAACATAGGCCGATCTGTAATCCGGGCGGCTTTAAGTTGGGCGGCAAGCTTTTCAAGACGTCTTTCAATAATTGCCATATCAGAGAAAGCCAGTTCGAGCTCCATAGCCTCAATATCACGGGCTGGATCAATACTTCCTTGAGGATGCGGCACAGATTCGTCCTTAAAAGCTCTGATGACGCATAAAAGAGCATCTGTAGCCCCAAGTCCCGAAAGGAGTTTTCCGCTCAAAGCAAAATCTTTGGCGGCATTTTTCAGACTTGCTCCTAAATCAACGTATTTAACCTCTCCATAGACAGCCTTTCTGGACTTGAACATCTCTTTCAAGCGGTCGACTCTGAAGTCAGGCACTCTAGCGATGCCAACATGTTCCTCTTGACGAGAACGACTGGTGTCAGCAGCCATGCTGGTAAGACAGTTAAAAATCGTAGTGCGCCCACTCATCTCAAGGCCTACGATACCGATGTTCAAACTCATTTTTTCAGCCTGTTTACAATATTTTATTGCCGGGTATAGTTAAAGCTGCCAGCCGATTTATGCTACATATCTCCAGGCTAATTTTACGCTGAAGCATCAGGTACTTCAACTGGCAGACGTTTTTTGCTGCCCACTATTGACAGGACAGATATTAGAGCCTACAATGCTAGACTGCCAATCTGGGAGCAGATTCAAATTGCTGGTTTAGGCATGCGATGTGCTGATCGGGGATTTTATATAAATGTATATTATTATTGCAGGTGGGGGAATTATCGGCACTCATATAGCTTCTTTGTTAACTGAAGAAGACCATGAGGTGTTGGTAATCGATCAATCTTCCGAAATATTGGATAAAATCCGCAACCGCCTGGATGTAAAAACTATCCTGGGTAATTCAGCAACCCCCAAAACGCTCAAGCAAGCCGAAGCAGAACGAGCTGACCTTGTTCTTGCGGTTACCAATAACGACGAGACTAATATGATCACCTGCTTTATGTCAAAAGAGCTGGGAGCTACGACCACTGCCGCTCGTATCCGCAATCCCGATTTTTCCTATTATTTTATTGCCGGAGGCAAATCGCCACTGTCACCCAGGCGTATTATACGCCCCAAAAAACTGGGCGTAGATGTTTTTATCAATCCGGAAATGACTGCAGCCCATGAAATTGTTGCGATTCTATCGAGCCTGTATTCTACACCAACAGAAAATTTTGCCGGCGGCTTGGTACAAATTCGCGAGTTTGGGGTAGAGGATGAGGGATTGATAGGGTTGAATCTAAGCCAGCTAATAGCCCGCTTGCCACATCCAGCAGTTATCGCTGCTCTTGTAAGGCAAGGAGAATTGTTAATACCAACCGGTCAAACAGTAATACAAAAAGAGGATAGTATTTACCTCGCAGCCGGCAAAGATTATATCGACGAGGTAGGAAAGATACTGAGTACTCCTCATCGACCGGCAAAGAGAATTGTCATACTTGGCGGAGACCGGATTGGTCACCTTGCTGCTGAAGGGCTTTCACGCCGTGGGGCGAAGGTGAAACTCATCGAACCCGATATTCCCAGAGCTGAAGAATTGGCTTCAAAGCTGAATAATGTTGAAATCATCAATGGATCCGGCACAAACCGTGATTTTCTTATCGAGCTTGGGGTTCCCTCAGCAGATGCATATGTTTCTACCACTAACAATGATGAGCTCAACATCTTAAGCGCTTTATTGGCAAAAAAATTGGGTGTACCGCGTTCGATGGTTATTATCAACAATGCTACTTATGTTCCGCTTGCAGAGGCGATCGGAATAGACGTTGCTGCTCTACCGACACTACTTGCTGCCGATGAAATCACACGCTTTGTGCTTCATGGCGGTGCTATTGCTACTGCTTTTCTAGAAGGAGATAAAATGGAAGCCGTCGAGTTCATGGCAAGCCCGACTGCTTCTATCACCAACCATCGGATAAACGAGGTTGGATTACCGGCTGAGGCTGTCGCAATAGCTGTATTAAAAGGCAATGACGTCTTATTACCACCAGGGGAAACCCTGGTAGAACCCGGAGATCACGTTATTATTACCGCTCCCATAAGCTCAATACGCGCAGTGGAGAAGCTATTTAAGTAGCGGCCATGAAGTTTAAGGTCGTCCTTCATTACCTTAGTCTGATTGTGATTGGTGTTGGCATAGCCATGCTGATACCCTTGTTATTTTCTCTTATAACCAGCAGTGGTGGCACTATAGCTTTTACCGGTTCAGCAGCCTTTTGCCTGGCTGCAGGAGGAATCGCCAGGTTTCTCACCATCTCAAAAGAACACCAGCTTTCAGCACGCGAAGCTATTTTGCTGGTAGCTGGGGGGTGGGTAATTGCTTCTGCAGTTGGGGCTTTGCCTTATTATCTGTCTGGCGCCATGCCATCTTATATCGACGCTTATTTTGAAGCCATGAGCGGCTTTACTACTACCGGTGCTACTATCTTAACCTCAATAGAAACACAGTATCCGGGAGTATTACTCTGGCGATCGGTTACTCAATGGCTGGGCGGCATGGGAATAATTATGCTGTTTGTAGCCCTTTTTCCAGTTCTCGGTTTGGGCTCAGCTCATTTGATCGAAGCTGAAATGCCCGGTTCCCAACACGGTGAAAGATTGACCGCCCGCATTCGGGATAGCGCTAAAGCCCTATGGTTAATATACCTCGGCATGACGCTTTTAGAGTATATCATGCTCCGGTTCGCTGGCTTGATGCCTTTCGATGCAGTGAATATTACACTTACGACAATGCCAACCGGAGGATTCGCGCCCACAGATTTAAGCATAGCGTCATATAATAATGTCTGGGTTGAAATTATCGTCACAGTTTTTATGGTCCTGGCCGGAGTGAATTTTGGTCTTTACTATTTTTTGTTCTTCAAAAGACAGCCAAAATATTTGTTAAAAAACACGGAATTCAGAGTATACCTCGCCATTTTGTTTTTCAGCGGTACAATCATAAGCTTGAACCTGCTTGGCCAGATGGGGCTTTCGCCCGGTGAAGCCTTGCGTTATGGAACTTTTCAAATTGTTTCTATTATGACAACTACTGGTTTTGCTACCACAGATTTCAACCTCTGGCCGACCTTTTCCAAAGCTATACTCATGGTGTTAATGGTGGTTGGCGCCTGTGCTGGTTCGACTACCGGCGCTCTGAAAGTAATACGCATTGTAGTATTATTTAAATATATTCACCGACGCCTGTTAATGGTATTCAAACCAAACACTATAATACCAATTACAATTGACGAAAACACCCTGCCCGGCGATATACTATCACGCATCGTCAGCCTGGCATTGCTGTATGTCTTGCTAGCCGCGGCTGGTTTCATGGTAATGAGCGCGATTGGGCTTGAACCGATTACCGCTTTTTCGTCAGTAATTGCATGTATAGGAAACGTCGGCCCTGGTTTTGGGATGGTGGGAGCTGTTGAAAACTATGCCTTTATCCCCTTTGAAGGTAAAGCTGTACTAATCCTGCTCATGCTAGCAGGTCGTCTTGAGATTTTCACCATTTTAGTGCTTTTTATGCCCTCTTTCTGGCGCTGGCGTTAGTATACACAAACATGGTTGTACTAACTCTTTCCTGCTAGTCAGCTGTTTTCCTTGCCTGCTGATAAATACTGAGGCTATAATCTTTACACGAACCTATTTTACCGCTTAAGGAGATTTAATTGACTGGAGAAGCATTAAGAAAGGCTTTTTTAAGCTATTTTGAAAATAAAAAACACCTGATTGTGCCAAGTTCTTCCCTTGTTCCGCATAACGATCCGACGCTACTTTTGAATACTGCCGGAATGGTACAATTCAAACCTTATTTCCTTGGAGAAGATACGCCACCTTCACAGCGTTTAACCTCTTGCCAAAAATGTTTTCGCACCACCGATATTGAATCAGTAGGTGATACCAGCCACTGCACTTTCTTCGAGATGCTGGGTAATTTTAGTATTGGTGACTATTTCAAACCTGAGGCTATTGACTATGCCTGGGAATTCGTCACCGAAATCCTTGGGCTTCCGCACGAAAAACTCTGGATCACGATTTTTGAAAACGATGATGAAGCGTTCGAATTATGGAAATTAAAAGGTGTTCCTGTCAACCGCATTGTGCGCTTGGGGGAAAAAGACAATTTCTGGGGGCCTCCCGGTGATGCTGGTCCATGTGGTCCTTGCAGTGAAATACATTACGATTATGGCAACAATTGCGGTTGTCGACAGCCGAATTGTAACCCCGGTTGTGGATGTTCGCGCTTTGTAGAAATTTGGAATCTGGTATTTATCCAATATAATCAGGATAAAAACGGTAACCGGCACCGTTTGGAAAAACCCAGTATTGATACCGGCATGGGCCTCGAGCGCATTTCTGCTGTAATTCAGGGAAAGAATACCATTTTCGAGACCGATTTGTTAAAACCACTGGTTACTGAGGTTTCTAACCTTACAGGAATCAGGTATGGGGGAAACACAGACACAGATATGGCTACCAGAGTCGTGGCTGAGCACAGCAGGGGAATTAGTTTCCTGATTGCCGATGGAGTTATGCCAGGCAGTGAAGGACGTGGATATATTCTGCGCCGACTCATACGCCGAGCGACTTTATATGGACGCCGCCTTGGTCTCAGGGAACCCTTTCTGGCTCGAATTGCCAAAGCTACTATAGAGCTGATGGGTTCGTATTACCCGGAACTCAAAGAAAAGCAAAAGCTGTTACTTGATGTAATTTATGCAGAAGAAAAGCGTTTTAATGAGACACTTTCTGCTGGAATTGAACTCCTCGATAAAGTAGTCGACAATGCTCTTTCGGGCAACAACATATTAAATGGTAAGGATATTTTTAAACTATATGATACCTACGGATTCCCGGTTGAGCTTACCCGCGAAATCGCCGGACAAAAGGGTCTTTGCATAGACATGGCCGGTTTTGAACAGGAAATGTCGGCCCAGAGAGAAAGGGCAAAATCCAGCCATCGTTTTGCAGCAGGAAGAACCGTCCGGGAGAAAAAGCTCGATTTGGGTACTACAGATTTCGTTGGCTACCATAAATCCACCCAGGAAACGCTAGTCACTCATATATTGACAAACGATAAGTTGATAGACTCAATTACCGAGGGGCAAAAAGCCAGCCTGGTGCTTGCCAATACTCCTTTCTATGCAGAAAAAGGTGGTCAGGTAGGAGATGCCGGTACTATTATCGGCAAGGATTCGCAGTTTAATGTTACAGATACCACTAACGGACCAGATGGAAGTATAATCCATCATGGATTCGTGTCCAGAGGCAGCTTCCAGACAGGCAATGCAGTAACCGCCCGGATAGATGAACTCCGTCGGGCGGACATCGCCCGCAACCACACCGCTACACATTTGCTTCATACTAGTTTGAGAAAGATTCTTGGATCTCACGCCGAGCAAAAAGGCTCATTGGTAAGCCCCGAACGGCTGCGCTTTGATTTCAGTCATCTTAAACCATTGACGCCAGACGAATTGGAGCAGATCGAAACTCTGGTTAACCAGACAATACGTTCCAATTCCCCCGTTTCTACTCAAGAGATGAGCCTCAAACAAGCTATTGAAAGCGGAGCTATTGCAATTTTCGATGAAAAATACTCTGAAAAAGTCAGGGTTTTAAGAGTTGGAAATCCCCCGGTTTCAGCCGAACTGTGCGGTGGTACCCATGTTTCCGCCACGGGAGAAATCGGTCTTTTCCATATAACCAGCGAATCATCAATCGGGGCAGGGCTTAGAAGAATAGAAGCAGTTACCGGGAGAGCGGCTGAAGAGTTGATTCGCTTGAATACTCAGTTAATAGAAAAGGCTTCCACCTTGCTGGAGACTTCCCCAGACAGTTTACTAACGAAAATATCAGGGCTGATGGAAGAAAAGGTTGCTCTTGCCAAACAAGTAGAAAGTATGACGCGTCAGTCTATCTTGATGCAGGCCGAAGAATCGCTTACCCGTGCCGAAAACCTGGGAGAATTACGTTTGGTTTCGGCATTTCTGGATGAAGCCAATATTGAATTATTGCGAGAAGCAGCAGATCATATCAAGAATAAAATGAGTAGCGGTATTGTTATACTAACCTCTAACGCTGGTGACAAGCCAGTATTTGTTGTCGGCGTAACCAACGATCTGGTAAAAAAGGGCTATAATGCAGCTGGTATTATCCGAGAAATCACCCGAATCGCCGGAGGAGGGGGTGGAGGTAAACCAGGAATGGCTACCGGAGGCGGCAAGGATAAAAAACTGGTTCAAAAAGCGCTCGATAACACCAGGGACTTTCTCAGGCAGGGTTAAAGTTGGCACAAATTCAACCAGGACGGATTATAGCCATCGATATCGGAGATAAATGGCTTGGTATTGCAGTCAGTGATCCGCTCAGATTAATCGCTTCTCCTGTAACAACGATCAAGTGTGAAACCGAAGAGGAAATATTAAACACGATAGACGCTTTTATCAGGGAATACGAAGCTGTCCTGATAGTTGCCGGTTTACCGCGTTCTCTAGACGGAAGCATCGGGCCACAGGCTACAAGAACACAACTAGTAGTTGATAATATCAGGAATAACCTTGGTATTGAAGTTGTATACCAGGATGAACGGTATTCAACAAGTCGCGCCAAAGATATCATGACTCATAAAAAGAGGCGGACAAATTTAATAACCCAACGTGACGATGCAATTGCTGCTGCAGTCATTCTTGACGATTACCTTAAAACCAACACACCACTGATTACAGATGATGCGTCCCCACCAGCTAACGGTGGTTAAATTAATTCCAGTTTTCACGATTTTATGAGCATTAACTCTATATCCAGCCTACTGTCAGAAAAAATTGCCGGACTGCGTTCCAACGAGCTTGTTTTCGGCGTTGTTCTATCTGTGATGGCCGGAATTGCTGCTGGTTTCGGGGCAGTTGTTTTCTGGCAGGTCATCAAATGGGCTAACTGGTTTTTCTTTTACGGCGGAAGCCAGGCTCTTTCCTTCATGGGAGAATATTATGTTATTTTTCTGCCAGCTGCCGGAGGGTTGCTGGTTGGGATAATTATCCGCTATCTAGCCAGGGAAGTTAAGGGTGAAGGCCCGCCGGAAGTAATAGAAGCTTTCGCCACCAGGGCAGGTAAAATTCACTGGAAGGTTACCCCGGTAAAAATCCTGTCCTCAGCTATTTCCATTGGCAGCGGAGGTTCGGTTGGCCGTGAAGGACCTATCGTTCAAATCGGCGCTTCTGCAGGGTCTTCCATAGCACAGTTATTCAAACTAAATGACGAGTGGGCTAAAACCATGCTGCTTTGCGGTGCCGCCGGCGGCATATCTGCCACTTTTAATGCACCACTCGCCGGTATAATATTCGCACTTGAAGTAGTTGCCGGCAATTTCATCAATCCTCGCTTCGGTTACATTGTGATATCTTCTGTTTCGGCAAATGTAATTGCGAAAATCTTTTTATTCACTGGGGAACACACTGCATCTTTTTCCCTCCCTCAGTACAACATTGCAAACTACCTGGAACTGATACCATATGCCGTTTTGGGAATACTGATAGCCATCAGCGGAGTAGCTTTTGTACGCTTCTTTTACAAAACCGAAGAATTATTTACATCTCTCAAAGTCCCCCAGGTAATTAAACCGGCTATAGGCGGACTGGCTGTTGGAATAATTGGTTACTTTTTCCCAGAGATTTTCGGCGTTGGCTACGGCATTCACTTTGATTCAACCGGTGCGCTCATTCCCTTCGGCGCCCTGGACCAGGCGCTAACCGAAGATCTGGCATTTTATTCTTTAATTGGTCTGTTTTTCCTTAAAATGTTGTCCACATCGCTGACGCTGGGCAGCGGTGGTAGCGGTGGCGTATTTGCCCCATCGCTGTTTATTGGAGCCATGGCTGGAGGTGCTTTTGGGTATGGTTTACATATGCTGCTGCCGGAATCAACCGCTACCTACGGAGCCTATGCGCTGGTAGGAATGGGGGCATTCTTTGCCGTAGTTGCACGTGGGCCAATTACTGCCATAATCATATTATTTGAGCTTACCCTCAATTACACTCTTATACTCCCACTAATGACAGCAGTGGTCGTTGCCACTACTCTAGCTCGTTCTTTCACTCCGGAAAGTATATATACCGAAAGATTACTGAGAAAGGGTATAAACGTGCGGGCAATAAACCAGGAAAACCCAATGAAAGAGATTACTGTAAACCAGATAATGACCCGGAATTTCCCTACTGCCGAAGAAACTATGCCGGTAGCTGAGTTAAGTGATAAACTAAAGAAAAGCGGCCACCATGGGTTCCCGGTAGTGGATCAGCAAGGAAACTTGTGCGGGGTGGTAACTGTAACTGACGTGGTTTCAGCCATGCAAAGAGGATCAGTCGACAACCTGACAATAGCTGATATAGCCACCAGAAATCCCAGGATTGCATACCCTGATCAAACTCTGCATGATGTAATGATTTTAATCGGTACAGATGTCGGCCGCATACCAGTAGTGGATAGAGAAAATCCTAAAAAGCTGCTGGGGGTTCTTCGGCGGCACAACATTGTTAGTGCATATACCCGTTCAATAACAAAAAAATAAACAGAAAGGAAAACAGGCAATAAATTTTGTTTAATACATTACCAGATTATATAAATGTATTAAAGCCCCGGGAAACCTCCCTGCTGACATTTATTGGTGCAGCAACAATGTTTATTGCTGACCGAGGTGTTCCACCATGGAATCAACTGCTGCTGACAACGCTTGCCATTCTCATTGCAAGTGCAGCCGCCAACGGATTCACTAACTACCTTGATCGCAACCTGGACTGCCTTATGCCCCGTACCCGTAACCGGGCACTGGCCGCCAAACGGATTGATCCGGCTGAAAAGGCACTACCCATGTTGTTCGCCCTGGCCGCTATTGGATTGGTGCTGGCATGGATCGTTCACCCTTATACTTTCCTGGCAGATTTGATAGGTACAATTGTGGCGGTTACCTTTCGTAAAAAAGTAACTTGCGTTTTCCCGCAGGGAGCAATTGCAGGGTGCGCCCCAGTTTTAATGGGATGGTTTGCAGCCGAGCCTTCACTAAATTGGCAAATCGGTTTAATATGCCTGTTAATTATAGTATGGCTTCCTTCACATGTATGGGGAGTCATGGTTGCCCGGCGCGATGAATACATTAATGCCGGCATCACTTTTTTCCCGATGAGCGCCACTCCTGCCACCGGTATCCGTTTAATGGTTTTTTCCGGCCTCCTGTTATTTGCAACTTCAATTGTTCTTTATTTCGTCGCTGATTTTGGATGGCTCTACCTTTCCGGAGCAATTTTGCTGGGGCTGGCATTACTTGCGTCAAGCTTCAAACTGCTTTTAACGTCTGATTCTACCCGTGCCTGGCGCGTATACAAGATTTCCAGTTTCCCTTACCTGGGTATATTATTTTTTATCATGGTGCTTGACCTGCTGCTATTATGACAACAGGTTTTTTCATAGAGAATGAGGATACCTCATCTAAAGCAAGAACCGGAGTGCTTAAAACCGCTCACGGTGATGTGCATACGCCTGTTTTCTGCCCGGTCGGCAGTCAAGCTACCGTAAAGACTCTCACTCCTCAGGAAGTTGAAGCCGCAGGTGCCGAGATGATACTATCCAACACTTACCACCTGTACCTCAGACCAGGGATTGAGCTTATAAAAACGATGGGAGGACTCCATCGTTTCATGGGCTGGAAAGGTCCAATTCTTACCGATTCCGGCGGATTTCAGATATTCAGCCTCTCGTCGCTGGCAAAAATTACCGATGAAGGAGTAACTTTCAGAAGCCACATAGATGGCTCTAAACACTTCATCACACCTGAGGATATAATATCATTCCAGCAGTCCCTTGGCTCAGATATTATGATGGTGCTGGATGACGTGCCTCCCCACGATGGGAGTTCGGGCAGAGTTATAGAAGCCGTCAATCGAACAACTGCCTGGGCACAAAGATGTCTGGAAGCTCGAACCAGTAAAACCCAGCAGCTTTTCGGGATTATTCAAGGGGCTGTCAACCCAAGACTCAGAGTGAAATCTGCCACCGAGCTTGCCCAGCTTGCTTTTGACGGCTTTGCAATCGGCGGTCTGAGCCTCGGGGAAGATAAACAAACTACATGGGCGATGCTGGATTTAACCGTACCGCTAATACCAAATCCTAAACCGCGCTATTTAATGGGTGTGGGCTCTCCGGAAGATATCGTCGAAGCTGTATCCAGAGGCATAGATATTTTTGATAGTGTGCTACCAACCAGAGTAGCCCGAAACGGGGGACTATACACCACAAGCGGGCGAATAAATATCCGCAATTCTATCTATAAAACAAGCGGCGCCCCGATAGAAGAAGGTTGTTGCTGCTATACCTGCAGAAATTTCTCGGCTGGATATATCGCCCACCTTTTCAGAAGCAGTGAGCTTCTCGGCCTGAGACTAGCCAGTATCCATAATATACATTTTCTTCAACACCTGACACAACAAATCAGAAAAGCTATTAAAGAGAACAGCTTTAGTCAGTATAAAGACGCATTTCTCACCAATTATCGTGTTGTTGACGAGGAAACCCGAAAAGCGCAAAAACAAAAATGGTTGTTAAAGAGGCCGGGCTACTAATCTGGCCGATATTCAACCCAGCTTTCAGGTGATTCCCATACAGTTACAGCATCAATAGTAACGTCTTCAGGTAATTCGCTCAGATATTCTTTCAGTTTAAAATAAATTGTCCGCGCGATATTTTCTGCTGAAGGGTTGATCTCATCAAAGGGTGGTATTTCATTAAGACAATGATGATCGTACTTCTCCAAAACATACCCAAGTTCTTTCTTTAGACGCGTAAAATCGTAAGCCATGCCAGCATTTTGATTAGAAGAAGCTTTAAGGCGCGCAACCACCCGATAATGATGCCCGTGTAGATTTTCGCACTTGCCCTGGTAGCCTCTCAGATAATGGGCTGCGTCAAAATCCCTCTCAACGTTTACCAAGTACATCTTAACATCCTCCCAATTTTAATACACCCTGTTTGGCGGTTTGGATTTCTCTGTACAAATCAGCGATTGTCTTGCCGGTTGAAGGATCAATAAAACTGGGGGCAATTTCATTCATGGGCATCAATACAAAAGCTCTTTTGGAAAGGCGTGGGTGCGGGATAATCAGATCCGGATTATTGAGCACCTGGTCACCATAAAAAAGGATATCGATGTCCATGGTCCGGGGAGAGTCTTTTGGATGGTTGGGCATTCTGCCCAACTTTTTTTCTATACCTTTAGCAAGTACAAGCAGGGATTCTGGCGGTAAAGAGGTCTTTACTTCACACACCATATTCAAAAATTTGGGCTGGCTGGTATTGCCTATCGGATCGGTTTCATAAACCGATGATTTTGTTACAACACGCATTCTCTGTTCAATATATCCCAGCGCTTTTTTCAGGTTTTCCGTACGATTACCCATATTTGAACCCAAACCAAGGTAAACTGTAACCATATTATTGGACATCAATTTCTCCTTACAATCGCATCAGTCATAGAAGCCACCCGTTTCATGGCCTTGACATCATGAACCCGGACAATGTCAGCCCCGGCAGCAATCCCAATGGCAATAGTAGCAGCTGTGCCTTCCAACCGATCGTTTTCAGCAACTTTTAAAATCCGGCCAATAACAGATTTCCGGGAAGTACCTAGCAGCACCGGCCTGCCCAATCTTCTGATTTCGCCAAGACGATAAATTATTTCCAAATTTTGTTCTACAGTTTTACCAAAACCAATCCCCGGGTCAACAATTATTTTATTGCTCGCGATACCGGATGATAAAGCTTTTTCGATTGCCAGTTCAAGGTCAGCCAGCACTGCCGGAATAATACTTACAGAGGCTTCATCTCTCTGGTTGGACATTAGTATTAAAGGTGCACCCATCTTTGCGGCAATTTGCGCCATTTCATCACCCCTCTTTAATCCCCATATATCATTAATTATATGCGCACCAGCTTCAAGAGCGCGCTCAGCAACTCCTGTTTTATAAGTATCTACACTTAAAGGCACATTCATTTCGGCATGAATTGCTTCGACAACCGGAATAACCCGCGCAATTTCCTGTTCTTCACTTACAGGTTCAGAACCAGGGCGGGTAGATTCTCCTCCTATATCTAGAATGTCTGCGCCTTCAGCCACAAACCGCTTTGCCTGCTCAACCGCAGCCTTTACTCCACACACACCATCGCCAGAAAATGAATCGGGGCTAACATTTATGATGCCCATTACATAGGTGCGTTCTCCCCAATGGAAATCGATCCCGCCAATGCACATCGAAGGAATCAAATCTCGGTTACCAAACGGTTTATGCCTGTCTTTTGATATGTTCATGTTGGAAAATCGCAAAGCTTTTAAAGCTGCAAATCCATTATAAAACAATCATGTTCAAATTGACATCATTATACTGTTAGTGTATCATTGGAAATTAGTTGCCATTTTGTTATTAATCATCTTAATCTCCCAAATAACGGTAACTGGTTTTAATTATTTTAAACAAGTAATCT